>DATEAO010000422.1:0-2214 GCA_035288345.1 Candidatus Methylomirabilota bacterium
CCAGCTTGGATACCTGTCCCCAGAAGCCGCGGTACGCGGGGATGTCGTAATAGATGTTGGGATCGGGTTTGTCCTTCTGGGAAAAACCGTTGACCAGGGCGCCCTTGAAGCCGAAATCCTTGACGCAACGGGTGAGTTCGGCGGCCGCGGCCTCGGGGTCCTGCATTGGCAGCGCAGCGAAGCCCGCAAAACGATCCGGGCGCTTGCCCACCAGCTCGGCCAGCTTTTCATTGGCCCGCCTGGCCAGATCAATGGCGTTGCGGGTATCGAGGACCGCCTGAACTGCAGGCGAATTCAGCGAAACGATCTGATACTCGATGCCATTCTTGTCCATCTCGCGGAGGCGCTCATCGCCCAGGTCGAGAATCTGGCGCTGAAAAGTTTCCCAATGCGATGATCCGCCGACGAATCCGCGCGCATCCTCGAGGGTTTCAAGAAGGCTCCAGTGTTCTTCAAACGCAATCTTGCCATTCATATGTAAATGCTCCGCTGGTGTCTAGCCTGGATTTCCACGGAGCGGAATTTCCCTAAGAACTGAGCTGGATTGGCCTCCTCGCCGACGCGGTTCAAGCGTGGGCCGAGTGCGCTGTTGGCAAGCGCTGTTCGCTCGTAGTTCGGGTGGGCGAGCGCCCGATCCTGCGGCTTTCGCTACGGACCCAAGCCCGAACTGATCCCAGCCACTTGCTGAGTACATATGGTGCGCTGATAGATTAGTTCGTACATCTATCATTCAGAATGTGTGACTTGTTCTCTTGTCTGATTGTTCGCAGGGCGTGCAGGCGGAACCCGGTCGAGTTATAGGGAGACTGAGCCGGATAGCGGTAGCAGCTGTTCGGACCTGTGCATTGGGCTTGACGATTTGCCTTATTAGGCATACTGTTCTGATATGCCTATCGGAGCACCAAAGAGCATAAGCACCTGCAAGCGCTTCTTCCTTGAGCCCAGCTCCCCAAAGCAGCGCCAGTACGAGGCCCTCCGAGCTTACTTCACTGAAGAACTCCCCTCAGCGCAGGCAGCCCACGCTTTCGGCTACACCCCTGGCTCTTTCCAAGTGATGTGCCATCAATTTCGCAGGGAGCCGAGGCCGTCCTTCTTCGTCGCGCCCCGGCCGGGCCCGCGCTCCCAACCGAAGAAGTCAGCGGCTCGCGACCTGATCGTCGAGCTGCGAAAGCGCAACCACTCCGTCTACGAGATCAGCGAGGTCCTCAAGTCTCGCGACCTTGGCCTCAGCCCCACCGCCGTGCGCGAGGTTCTCAGGGCCGAGGGGTTCGCCCCCTTGCCGCGCCGGCTCGACGAGGAACGTCCCGAACGACCTCACCCCACCATCGAGGCCACCGCCGACGTGCGCCAACTGTCCCTCGCCCCGCGCCGCTTCGAGACAGCGTGTGGCGGCCTGTTCCTGTTTGTTCCAGGCTTGGTGGCTCTGGCTCTGGAGGGGCTCGCCAAGTCGGCAGCGCTCCCCGGATCCAAGATGATCCCCGCCAGCCATGCACTGCGCTCGATGTTGACCCTCAAGCTGTGGTCCATCGAACACCGCAGTCACGTGATGCCCCATGTCGCCGACGAGGGACTGAGCCTTCTCGCCGGTCTGAACGTCATCCCCAAGCGCAGCTTCTTGTCCGAATACTCCTCTCGTGTGGGTCACCAGCAGATCGTCGATCTCCAGAGTGCCTACCACAAGCAGATCGACGGCGATGGGCTCTTCAAAGGCGAGTCCTTCAACCTCGACTTCCACTCCATCCCCTACTACGGCGAGCACCCGCTGGTGCAGTGCCACTTCGTCGCGATGCGCAGCCGACGTCAAAAGAGCGTGCTCACCTTCCTCGCCCAAGATATTGACGGGCGCGCTTTCTGCTACTCCAACGCCGATCTGCGCAAAGGCGATGAGTCCGAGGAGATCTTCAAGTTCATCGCCTTCTGGAAGGGTGTCCACGGTGAGCTCCCGCGCCACCTTGTCTTCGACTCAAAGCTGACCACGCTGGCTAATCTGGCGCGTCTGGATAAGATGGGCATCACCTTCATGACACTGCGGGGGCGATCTCCCGCGCTAAAGAAGGAGGTCGCCCTCCTGCCAGCCTCCGCGTTTCGTGAGGTCGAACTCGATGTGCCCACGCGCAAGTACCGCTTCCCCAAGGTCTACGAGCAGTCCGTGCGGATCGCCGAGCGCAACTTCCGTCAAATGTTCATCACCGATCTCGGACACGAGGAATCAAC
>DATEAO010000423.1:0-3060 GCA_035288345.1 Candidatus Methylomirabilota bacterium
GTACTCCACATAGAAAATTTTGTTGAAAGCACTCGGTCGAAGATAGTCGAGCGGCTCCGCGGAGAACTGAACCACGTCCTCGTAGCGACGGTAGTAACCCTGATCCGCTCGATTGCGCTGGTAGGGAAGGAAAAAAGGCAGGGCGACCAGGGCCACTCCTCCCGCGGCGGCTGCCAGCGACAAGATCTTTCGGCGATCCAGGAGAGACCGGCCGACGAGGATCAGGACGATCGCGAAAAGCGTCAGAGCCAGAGCGAGATACATCGCGTAGTAGTTGCAGGAAAGAATCTGAAGGGTGGCGAAGACGGAGGCGACGGCTAGCTGGCGGGGGCGTCCCTGCCGAAGAAAACGATACAGGTACAAGAAGACGAACGGAAACCACTGATAGCTCAAGAGCTGGATGTGGAGGAGCTGGAGAAATCGAAACGGAGCGGCGGCGTAGATCACTCCCGAGACGAGACCCGCCCATCGGCTTCCGGTGAGCTCGCTGACCAGCAGGTACATGCCAATTCCAGAAAGGAAGAAGGAGAGAACGATGGCGAAGTTGTAGGCGAATATCACATTGCCGGTCGCCAGGTAGGCCGGCGCGGCGATCAGAGCCACTCCGAACAAGTGTTCCGAGTAGGCCAGGGTGTCTTGCCGGGGGAAGAAAATGTTCGCATCGAAGAGCGATAAAGGCTCGCGAGGAAGGATGTGGTAGTTCCAGGCGAGCGCCCAGAGATTCAGCAAGGAGTCCGGGCTGGGGCTGATTCCGTCCGCCATCCGAGGGAGGAGCGGCCAGGTGAGATAGGCGGTCAACGCCAGGAAGAAGATGGCCAGTCCCGCGCCGCGAGCGAGTCGATGGCCTTCGGACATTCCGGCACTAGTTCAGCTGCGCGCGCAGCAAGTGGGAGCCCCAGTCGGTAGAGAGCTCGAGATACCGATCCTCGCCGTGGTTTTCCGTGGAGAAAAACCTCTCTTCTTCGTCGATCCAGATTCTGTCCGCCGTCTTTCCCCTGGGCAGCAGAACGCTCAAGCTTCCCTCCGCCCCGGCGTTGGACTCGAAGAGCATGCTCAGTTGACTTCTGGCAGCATCGTAACGATATCGATATCGAACGAACGTATCGGTGGCCGGCTGGAAGAGCTGGATCTCTCCCGGCAGCTCACCCAAGCGGACCTTGAGCTGGAGCGATCCGGCGCTTAAGTACACTCCGAAGAGTCCCTGGAAGGATGCGGCGCCCAGGGCGCCCGCGCTCCCCGCGTAGTTTCGGCTTCCCCGACCCCTGCCGTCCAGGGCTTGCCACTCGTGGAGGCCTCCATTCCCAGCGACCTTACGGGCGATCTGAACGAGGTGCCGCCGCGCCCGCTCCGAGAAGCCTCTTTCAAACTCCGAGAGCACGAATCTTCCCCCGAACCAGTCCCATTGTCCGCCGTTCTGATAGCTGTATGCGTCCCGCATCAAGGGATGTGCGAAAAAGTCCAGCGGGTAAGCGGGCAGAAGGGAGCCCGATACGGTGGAAAGGCCCAGCTCGGCTCGGCGCTCCTCGGCACGATCGAAGATACTCCGCGCCTGGGCATCGTCGGCAATTCTGTAGAGAACCGCCAAGGCGTTGCCGCCCATGGCGAAGACATTCGCGTCATCCCACCAGCCGGCAGTGAGAGCGGGCGTGACGACGAGGTGCATGCGGTAGTAGCCCTTATCCTCCTGCCATAGATATTTATTGATGCTCTCCCTGACCTGTGTTGCCCGGTGCCGCCAAGAGTCGGCTGGTGACGTTTCTCCGAGGGCTCCGAACATCTCGGCCAGTTTCTGCGACGCGGAAAAGAACTGGCAGTTGGTATAGAGACCGACGACTCGAGGCGTAGCCTCATCCAGGTAGATGGCTCGCGCGTCGGGGTAGATGGGGCTCACGTCGCCCCAATCGGCGCTGAAGCCACTGACGATCAAGCCGGATTCGGGATCGATTCTCTCCCGAGCCAGATAATCGAGCCCGGACGCCAGACGATCGATCAAACGGACGCCTTCGATCTCTTTGTGCAGCCAGGCGCGATCCCCGGTCGTCTGGAAGGCGTCATGAGCGGCGATCACCGCGCTACTCTCCTGATCCGCCTGGACGTCGTTCTTGTCGGCCGATAGGACACTCTCTCCCCATCCGAGAATTTCCTTGGTCTTGGGAGCGTGGGAGGCGAAGTGAGAAGGCGGCCCGGCGGCGATCCAGTCGTAGAGCTGGCCGTCGCTTTGTTGGTGCGAGAGGTGCTCTTCGAGCCAGCTGGTGAGGTAATCGGCTGGATAATAGAACCGGGTGACGGGAATCAGCGTGGCGCTGTCCCGCAGCCAGACTTGGGGATAGGACTCTCCGGCTCCGAAACCCTTGACCTCACCCAGACGGCCGGGAAAACTTCTCCGGTTGGCTTCCAGGGTCGAGCGAAACAGGGTCTGCATCCGGTACAGATGCTCGTTTCCGACGCGAAATCCGCTGGTGTGACGAGGTGGCGTCGTGAAGGAAGAGTCGGTGGTGAGAACGGGGGAGACTCGCGAAGAGACCCAGATGGCGCCCACCATGCAGAGGGCGATCGCTACCAGCCGACCCAGGATGAAGCGTCTCGACACCTTTCCCCTCTCGCTCGGCGACCAGTCTAGGATGGATACGCCGGACGGAGCAAAACCGCCTTCCGGCAAGACCTTGCCTTGGCTGGGACACGGCCTCCATGTTGACTGACTGGCCGCCGTTCGCTGAGACAAGCTGGGCGCGAAAGCATGAAGAGCAGAGCCGCCCGCCTCGGCCCAGTCAAGTGTGTCTTCTTCCTGCCCTGGTGCCGAACTCCATCGATTGAAGGGCGATCTGAAAGACCGCTGGGCGGTTAAGGTAAGCGGAAGTTGGCGGGTGATTTTCCGGTTTGAACAAGGGCAGGCATGGGAGGTCGACTACGATGACTACCACTAAGGTGAAAGACTTTACAATGCGCGACCCCCCTCATCCAGGCGAGGTCTTGCGTGAGCTCTACTTGGAGCCACTCGGAGTAACGGTGACGGAGGCGGCAAGAAGGCTAGGTGTAACCCGCAAAACGCTTTCTGAGCTG
>DATEAO010000424.1:0-2656 GCA_035288345.1 Candidatus Methylomirabilota bacterium
AGCGCAAGCTTGGGGGAGGTTCGGAAGGGGGGCGTGCCCCCCTCCGAGGTTTAGCCGGCTTTCGTCATCGGGCGCCCGCAACACATTTTCTGGACGGGCGCCGTCTTCCCGCACTTCTCACACCTGAAGAAAGCCATCAGCGGTCAGCTCCCAGCAACATTCGGAACTCGGGGCTGGGGGTTCGGGGTTCGCACATTAGAATCAAAATTCAACCCGCGGACTCCGAGCCTCGATCCCCGGACCCCGAAATCAGAGTCGCTCAATGATGGTGGCAATGCCTTGGCCGAAGCCGATACACATGGTCGAAAGACCGTATCGCCCACCTGTGCGCTCCAGCTCGTGGAGGAGTGTGTTCAGGATGCGCGCTCCCGATGCGCCGAGTGGGTGACCGAGGGCGATCGCTCCACCGTTCACGTTCACCTTGCTCATGTCAGGCCGAAGCTCGCGCTCCCACGCGAGCACCACGGAGGCAAAGGCTTCGTTGATTTCGATCACGTCGATGTCCTCAAGCGTGAGCCCGGCTTTCTTGAGCGCCCGCTGAGTCGCCGGGATCGGACCGGTCAGCATGATCGTGGGATCCACTCCCGCAAGCGCCATCGAGACGAAGCGCGCTCGCGGCCTGAGCCCAAGCGCGCGCGCGCGCTCAGACGACATCACAAGCAGCGCGGCAGCGCCATCCGAGATCTGGCTGCTGTTGGCGGCGGTGACCACGCCATCCATCTTGAATGACGGTTGAAGCGCCGCCATCTTTTCGAGCGATGGCGGGATCCGCACTCCTTCATCAGTCTCAAAGAGCGTCTTCGAGCCATCAGGAAGCGTGACCTCGATGGGCGCGATCTCGCGCTTGAAGCGCCCCCCGGTGATGGCCCGGCCAGCCTTCACATGGCTCTCGTAACTGAACTGGTCCAGCTCTTCGCGCTTGAGCCCCCACTTCTCGGCCATCAGCTCGGCCGAGAGTCCCTGGGGAATGATCAGGTAGCGGTCCGAGAGCTTGGGGCTCACCGGCCCCTCACCTGGCCCTTCCGCGTCAGCGTTCATCGGGATGCGCGACATGCTCTCCACCCCGCCCGCGACCACGCACTCCTGCACCCCGGACAGCACGCCCATCGCCGCAAAGTTCGCAGCCTGCTGGCTCGAGCCACACATGCGGTTCACGCTCGTCCCGCACACGTCAAGGGGAAAACCGGCGGTCAGGGAGGCTTTGCGAGCGATGTTGACCCCCTGCTCACCGACCTGTGAGACACATCCCCACACCACGTCTTCAATCTCGACGGGGTCGATCCCGGCGCGCTTGACCAGCTCTTGCAACACAACAGCCGAAAGATCGTCCGGACGCACTCCGGCGAGCTTTCCGTTCTTTCTCCCCACGGCGCTGCGGACGGCTCCAGCAATGACTGCTTCACGCATGGACATGCCTCCTTAGCAGGCTGCTGAAAAAGGCCCATCTGCTGCGTTGGCTTCGTCGCTCGTCGTTGCAACGTACATCCAAGTACGTCTCACTCCTCGCTTCCTCGCCGCCTTGCATCTGGACCTTTTTGAGCAGCCTGCGCCTAGCCGGTGTTTTTTGGCACCCTCTTAGATTAGTTACGAATCAAAACGAGCGTAAAATCATTGTACGCTCCGGCGTTTCTGCGTGTCAACGAAAGGAGCCATAGCCTTCGGCCATCAGCGGTCAGCTTGTTTTCTCAAACACTTACTGCTCGGTGCCCGGAGCCGATGGCTGATGGCTGACCGCTGAGAGCTTTCTTTTCACAGAGTCGGCCAGCCGGCAGAACGCGCAGATCTCCCCGGTGGTGGTTTGGCCGCAGCGGAGGCACGCGGTCAATGGGACGGAATCCAGCTTCTCGAAGGCCGGGCGGGCGCGATCGAGGAAGCCCAGATAGAAGTTGTGCTTCGACCCCGGAGAACGCTCCTCAAGCTGGTTCAGCAACTCCTTATAGAAGAGCGAGACGGCATCAGTCGAAAACGGGCACTCCTCTACCACGTAGTCGATGCCGCGGAGAAACGCGTACGTGGCGGTCTCCCGCTCGGTCAGCCGAAAGAGCGGCTTCACGCGCTTGACGAGCATTTCGTGGGTCACCGGGAGCACCGGCGCCTGCCGCGCCATCGCCTCGGTCTGCCAGTGAAGCACGGACCCGAGCAGGGTGGCCGCCTCATCGTCCAGATTATGGCCGGTCACCACGACGGCGCAGCCGCGCTCACGCGCGACTTTATTCAAGAGGTAGCGCTTGGATAAGCCGCACGCCGAGCAGGTCGGGCGATGAGTCACCTGCTTGACGCTGGGAATCGACGCACCGACTTCTTCCTCAACTGGGACGATCACGAGCTTGGCGCCGCGATCGAGAGCAAACGCTTCGCATTTGGCCTTGGAGACTTTTGAGTAGTCAAAAATTCCAAGGTCAAGGTAGAGACCGGTCGTCTCATATTCTTCCTGGAGGAGCACGTCCCAGAGCGCCAGGGAATCCTTGCCACCCGAGACCGCGATCAACACCGGGTCCTCCCGGCTGAACATCTTCCACTTCCGGATGGCCTCGAGCGTCTGCTTTTGGAAGAATTCCAGGAAGTCATCGGCGCAGAACGCGGCGTTATGCCGGCGTAGCTCGATGGCTGCTCGCCCGCCGCACTTCCGGCTCTTCATTCCACCCTCGGAGGGGGG
>DATEAO010000425.1:0-7120 GCA_035288345.1 Candidatus Methylomirabilota bacterium
TCCATGCGGTCGACCCCGATCAGCTCGCTGAGTTCGCGCCGGTCCTGCGGCGTGACTTGGGATGGGGGGCCGTCAGGATACTTGGGGTCGGCAGCGCGGGCGACGGACGCCGTGATCGTGATGCTGGCGAGCAGAGCGACAAATGCGGCGAGACCGGATGCGCAACATCGCCTCCGGTCCAGGCATCGCCTGTGCGAGCAGAATGACCGTCCCAGCAACCGAGCGGAGGCCATTATTTCTCTACTCCTGATCGGAAACCCTTTTCAGGACGCGGCTCTACCCTAACCGCCGGCCTGATAGCTGTCAAGGTAAAGCGTTGGTTGGTACTGGGCCAATTTGCTTCGCCATACTTCGTTCTCGGTCGTCGCCAGCCCTCAACGTACAAGTCCTCGGAGGGGGGCACACCCCCCTTCCGAACCTCCCCCGGAAGCTTGCGCCGGCTTCGCTGGCTCACCGACGGGAGACACCCCGTACGCCTCGGGCTGGCCGCTTTCGCTTGTCTCCCGAGTTGCTCGCCTCGCCTTCGGCTGCGGCTCGCCCTCCAATCCTCGGGCCTCGTCTGGCTCGCAACTTGACCCAGTACCGGCCCCAAACTGACCGACCACGCGTTGGTTAGTGAGCCGGTCGCTCACGAGCGCCTTCGCGGCGGATTCTTGACAGGCGCGCGGTCCGCTCCTAGAATCAGTCGGGTTTAACTACTCACGAGATATGGCAGCCATCGCTACCTCTGCGCCGCCTCGGTTTACCGATCAGCGCCTCGCGTCTGTGTGGGAAAAGGTCCGGGTTGGTGAGCGGTTGAGCCGCAATGACGGCGTTGTCTTGTTCGAAACCGAGGACCTGCTCGGATTGGGCCGTTTGGCGGATTTCGTGAAGACTCAGCGATACGCTGACCAGGTCTTTTTTGTCATCAACCGATATATCAATCCCACGAATGTCTGCGTGCTCTCGTGCAGCTTCTGCGACTTCGCGAAGAAGAAAGGAGAGCCGGGCGCGTTCGAGCGCTCGATCGAGGAGATCCTTGAGCTGATCCGTGACGAGGTGCGCGAGGTCCACATCGTGGGCGGCCACCACCCCGACTGGCCGTTCGAGTACTACGAGCGGATGATCTCTGCCATTCACGCCCAGCACCCTCACGTGCAGATCAAGGCGTTCACCGCGGCGGAGATCGACTACTTCTGGCGACGCTGGAAGGTTCGGCCCGAGGAGTCGCTCAAGAGGCTGAAGGCCGCGGGACTCCACTCGATGCCCGGAGGGGGAGCCGAGATCTTCAGCGCGCGTCTTCAGAAGCTCTTGCACTACACCGGGAAGGCAGGCGCTGATCGCTGGTGCGAGATCCACGGGATTGCCCATCGGATGGGGATCAAGACGAATGCCACCATGCTCTACGGTCACGTCGAAACGATGGAGGAGCGGGTGGATCACCTCCTGCGCCTGAGGGCGCAGCAGGATGAGAGCGGAGGGTTCATCACGTTCATCCCGCTGGCCTACCAGGTGGGCGACACGAAGCTCGTGCCGAGACAGACACCACCCACTGACGATCTCCGTACCATCGCCGCCTCGCGCCTTCTTCTGGACAACTTCCCGCACGTGGAGGCGTACTGGGTCATGATCGGCGAGGCCACCGCCTCGATTGCGCTTCACTTCGGAGCGAGCGATGTCAACGGCACGCTGGAGGACGAGAAGATCGCCCACGCGGCCAAGGCCGAGAGTCCCGTGGGCCTCGCGCGCGAGCAGATCTTCCGGATGATCCGCGACGCCGGAAAGACCCCGGTGGAGCGCGACGCGCTCTACAACATCATTAAAATTTGGAACTGATGCTTCGCGTCGGGTTCATTCCGTATCTGAACTGCGAGCCGTTTTACGAGGGACTTCCCTCCCCCGCTGACACTCTTCACCCGCGAGCGCTTGGGGAGGCTGTGGCTGCCGGCGCGCTTGACGCCGGGCCTCTCTCCCTTGCTGACTGCCTCCGCCTCGAAGGCGTGGTTGAACGGCTTCCGCTCGGCATCGCCGGCCCGCGCGGTCAGTCCGTTCTGCTCTTTTCCCACCGTCCGATCGCCAAGCTTGACGGCGCGGTGATCGGCATGACCGGAGAGAGCTCCACATCGGTGAGATTGCTGAAGATCCTCCTGCGCTTTCGCTATGAAATTACGCCGGAGCGGTACGCCGAGATCGGAGAGGGCCAGGACGCAATCCTTTTGATCGGAGATCAGGCGCTCCATGCCAGGCGCCTGAGCCAGTATCCTTACAGCGCCGACCTGGGTGAGGAGTGGAACAGTTGGACCGGTCTGCCGTTTACATTTGCCGCGTGGGGGATTCGCGCGTCGCTCCCGAAAGAAGAGCGCCAGGCTTTTTACAGAGCACTGGAAGCCGCGCTCGACTACGGGCTGAGCCGGCTTCCCCAGATCGCGGTGCGGCGACGCGATTTGGGGCTTCCAGACGAAGAGGTGATCCGCTATCTTCAAAGCTTCACCTACCGGCTCGGTCCCGAGGAGGAGAAGGCTGTGAGCGAGTTCAGCCGCCTCCTCGATCTTCTGGAGCGCTGAAATGCTGAACGAGGTTCGAGAGCGCGTCGAGGCCGGAAAACGGTTGAGCCGTCACGAAGGGCTCTGGCTTCTCACCGAGGCGCCGCTCCTCGAGCTGGGACAGCTCGCTCAGATCGCTCGGTCCACGCGCCATCCGGAAAAGATCGTCACCTTCGTCATCGACTCCAACCCCAACTACACCAACATCTGCGTGACTGACTGCCAGTTCTGCGCCTTCTACCGCAAGCCAGGACACCCTGAGGCTTACACGCTCACTGTCGAAGAGGTCTTGAAGAAGGTCGAGGCCGCCCACGCACAGGGAGCGACAACCGTGCTGCTTCAGGGCGGCCACAATCCGGCCATCGCACTTGATTACTACCTCGCGCTGGTCGAAGAGACCCGCCGGCGTTTCCGCTCGGTCACCCCTCACTTCTTTACCGCTTCGGAAATCCAGACGATGGGCCAAGTCGCAGGACTGACGGTGCGTGAGGTCCTACAGAAACTGAAAGAGGCCGGGCAGTACACGCTCCCCGGGGGCGGAGCCGAGGTCCTCTCGGAGCGGGTGCGAAAGCGGATCGAGCCGAAGAAGGGCGGGCCAGATGCGTGGCTTTCCGTTCACCGCGAGGCCCACCGGCTCGGGTTCAAGAGCACTGCGACGATGATGTACGGCCACGTCGAGCAGCCCGAGGATATTCTGGATCACTTCGACGCGATTCGTGACCTTCAGGACGAAATGGGCGGCTTCACCGCGTTTGTGCCCTGGTCGTTCAAGCCGGGCAACACCTTGCTGGAGAAATGGATCAAGTCCTACCAAGGCCCGAATCAGTACCTTCGAATGCTCGCGCTCTCCCGCCTCTACCTCGACAATTTTCCTCACATCCAGGCGTCGTGGTTTTCTGAAGGTAAGCGCGCGGGGCAGGTTGCCCTTCACTTCGGGGCTGACGACTTCGGCGGCACGCTGTTCGAAGAGAACGTCCACAAGGCCGCTGACTTCGTGAACACCACGACGGTCGACGAGATCTGCGCGTTGATCCGCGAGGCCGGCTTCACCCCGGCCCAACGTACCACGACCTACGAAATCCTCCGGAACTTCTGATTACAGCGCGGGCACCCGGCCCTTGACGCTGTCGGTGTCAAGGGCACGCCCGCGCTCCCGCAGAAATCAGCGTGGGGGACGCCCCGAACAAGTGAAGACGCTTTGCGCTTTGCGCTTCACACGTCACGTTTCACTTCATATCGGGTCGATCAGCGGGATTTGCGGAATCAGCTTGCGCGCAAAGGCCTGGCGATAGAGATGTTCCAGGGCACGGCGACCGGTCTCGCCGAGCGTCACGGTATAGTCGTTCACGTACATGAGGACGAAGCGGCGGCAGGTCTCCCGGTCGATCCCCCGGCCGAACTGCATCGCGTACTCCAGCGCCTCATCGACGTGGGCCTGAGCATAGAGAATGCTCTCTCGCAGGGCCCGGGAGAGCGCGCGGGCGACGGTCTCATCCAGGTCCCTGCGCACCACGTTGATTCCGAGGGGGATCGGCAGGTCACTCTCCTCGCGCCACTTCTCGCCGAGATCCATGATTTTCGTCAGGCCCATTGTCTGATACGTGATCTGCCCTTCGTGAATCAACAGCCCGACGTCGGCCTGTCCTTCCAGCACGGCCGTGGGAATTTTGTCGAACGGCACTTCGATGACCGGAGGGTCGCCACAACAGAGACGAAGGAGCAGCGCGGCTGTCGTGTGGCTCCCCGGAATCGCCACGACGCGCTGCGCGATCTCATTGGGCGGCATCGGCTCACGGGCCACAAGGATGGGGCCATACCCCAGCCCCATGGACGCTCCAGGATCGAGGATTCGGTAGCGGTCTGCAAGGAGGACGTACGTGGCGGCCGAGATCGCTGTCACCTCAAGCTCACCAGTTAACGCTCGTCGATTGAGCGACTCGATCTCCTCCATGACGTGCTCGACCGCGAATCCGGCGGCATCCACCTTCCGATGGGCGATCGCATAGAACATGAACGCGTCGTCCGGATCCGGGCTGTGGCCGATTCGTATGGTTGTCATTGATGGCACCCCACGTTCTCAAAGAAGAGGCGACGCGAGAGTAGCACACGAGATGAGCACGCCGCAACACGGCGCGAGCCGGTGAGGGGAATCGCCTCGAGGACGGAGTGGGGCCGGCGAGTTGGCTGTTAGCGGCGGCGGCTTTGGTACCAGCGCAGGATCTCTTCGCCTGTCCAGAAGAGGACGCCCTTCTTCTTTTTGAGGTAGCTGTAAATCCGGTCGAAATATTTGATCCTGTGAGGCACTCCACTGATGTAAGGGTGCACCGCGATCGCCATCACACGCGCGCTCTTCGCTCCCTCAGCGTAGAGCGTCTCGAACTGATCGCGCGCGCGTCGGAATAGCTCTTCCGCCTCATGGTGCTGAAGGACCATGATCGGGATATCGTTCAGCTCCACCGTATACGGAAGAGAGACCAGTGTCCCTGCCCGTGTCTTGATTTCGTAGGGCTGGTCATCGTTCACCCAGTCGGCGACATACTGCAGCCCGGCCTCGGCCAGGAGATCGAGCGTTTCATGGGTCTCGGTGAGCCCCGGCCCGAGCCACCCGACCGGCGCTTTGCCGGTAAACTCGCGAATCACCTCGATAGACTTCCGGATCGTCTCGCGCTGGTCTGTCACCAGGTGCATCGGCTTCTGAATAAACCCATGGCCCATGAACTCCCACCCGGCTGCTTTCGCTGCCTGGGCGATTCTGGGGTAGGAGTGACAGACTGAAGCGTTAACGGAAAGACTCGCTTTGATCCGGTGCTTGTCCAACACTGACTTCAGCCGCCAGAACCCGACCCTCATTCCATATTCGAACCAAGCGAAGTTCGGGATATCCGGGACAAGCGGGGTCCCCCCCGGTGGGGGCAGGACGGTGCGTGCCAGCGGCCCCTCGATCTCCCACTCTTCCACGTTGACGATGGTCCACACCACGACCCGAGCTGACTTGGGAAGTCGAAGCGGGGGACGGTCTGGCATGGCCGAGTACGGGATCTGGTCGCGCGGGAACACCATGAGCCTCTCCTTATATTCCGGATTATGGGTCAGCCTTCTCAACAGTCCGATGCTACCTCGACCCCTTTGCCATTGACAAGGAGAGGGTGCGATGGTACCAAAGGGTGGCCCGACGTTCCAATGGGTCGGGATCTGCCGCCTCCCCGGACCAGACTAGAATGCTTTCGCCCCAATATCCGCACGTTCCGCCAGACTTTGGTTTTGACGCCATACCCGTGCCGCGCCGAGACGAGTGAAGCGCCGTGGAGTTCTGGGTCGCTCAAACCTTCAACGGCATCTCCTATGGGGCGCTCGCCCGCGCGCTGATGACCAACCCCGAGCTGCTGCTGATGGACGAGCCAACCGAAGGGCTCGCTCCACTGCTCGTCCGCGAGGTGGGCCGCGTGATCAGCGAGCTCAAATCGCGTGGGCTCTCGATTCTCCTGGTCGAGCAAAACCTCCCGCTGGCGCTGAGCCTGGCCGACCAAGTCCACGTGATCTCGCGCGGTCGAATTGTCCACACCTCCTCGCCGACCGCGCTCTGGGAGAACGAGGAGATCAAGTCGCGGTATCTCGGACTGTAACGGTTCAGATCACAGATGTCAGAGTGGATGTCAGATGACCCTTGACACTGGCGTGTCAAGGGTCAGACGTCGGAAGTTCGAACCGACTGAGATCTGACATCCGAGATCCGACATCTTAGAAGGTTCACGGGAATGAAACGGATCGGCATCATCGGAGTCGGGCTTCTTGGAGGCGCGATCGCCTCGCGCCTTCTCAAAGGGAAATTTGACGTGAAGGGCTATGACACGCGCCCCGAGCAGGTCAAGGCGCTCCAGGCCCAGGGACTGATCGCGGCGGAGAGCATTGCCGAGGCCGCGGCAGATGCTGATGCGGTCTTCACGGTCCTGCCGTCGCTCGAGAGCGTCGAGACAGTGCTCCTGGGCGCGGGGGGCCTGATCGAGACCGCCCCGCGCAGCGCCGCTTTGATCCAGATGAGCACCATCTCCCCCGAGCTGACGCGCCGCCTGGCCAAGGCCGCGTCAGCCAAGGGGCTAGGGTTCCTCGACGCGCCCGTGAGCGGGACGAGCGCGATGGTGGCGCGCGGAGACTGCGCGATCTTCGTCGGCGGCGACCGCGGCGTGGCCGAGGCCTGCCGGTCCCTCTTCGACGCGATCGCCAAGAAGACGCTCCACGTGGGCGATGCCGGCATGGCCTCGCTCGCGAAGCTTGTCACAAACCTCCTGCTCGGGATCAACACCGCGGCGCTCGCAGAGGCGCTCGTGCTCGGAGCAAAGGGCGGCCTGGCTCCGGCTCTGCTGCTTGAGATATTTAGAGAGAGCGCGGCCAGCTCAAAGGTGGTCGAGGTTCGAGGCCCGCTGATGGCGAGCCACCAGTTCGACCCACAGATGAAGGTCGATCTCTTCTTGAAGGACTTCGATCTGATGCTGGAGGAGGGGCAGCGCCTCGGCGTGGCGCTGCCGCTGACAAGAATCGCTCAACAGCTCTGCCGCGCCACGACCGCCTCAGGCCGAGGAGGTGAGGACCTGGCCTCAATC
>DATEAO010000426.1:0-8530 GCA_035288345.1 Candidatus Methylomirabilota bacterium
GCAGCCTCGTCGAGCGATTCCGACTTTGCCAGCATCCCCATAAAGCCACCCGCAAACGTGTCGCCGGCCCCCGTGGGATCGAAGACCGATTCCAGCGGGTAGGCCGGGGTAAAGAAGAAGCGGCCGTTCGAGATCATGAGCGCGCCATACTCTCCCCGCTTGATGACCACGATCTTCGGGCCATAACTGGTAATCGTTCGAGCCGCTTTGATCAGGTTCGGCTCCTTCGTGAGCATGCGCGCCTCGCCGTCATTGATGACGAGCGCATCCACCTCGGTGAGCACGCTGAGCAGGGCATCACGTTTGCCGTTGATCCAGAAGTTCATGGTATCCAGCGCCACCAGGCGCGGCCGCTTCATCTGGCGCAACACCTCACGCTGAAGCACGGGATCGATGTTGGCGAGAAAGATCAGCGGAGCTGAGCGGTAATGCTGTGGAAGGTCTGGCTTGAAATCGGCAAAGACGTTCAGATGGGTGGCCAGCGTGTGGGCCTCATTGAGGTCATAGCCGTATTCCCCCACCCATCGAAAAGTCTGGCCGTCAGAGATTTGCAGCCCGCTGAGGTCCACGCCTCGCCATTCAAGCCGATTGAGGTGCTCGCGGGGAAAGTCTTTGCCAACAACCGCGACCAGGCGAACTTGAGTGAAGAACGAGGCCGAGTACGAAAAGTATGTTGCGGAGCCGCCCAGCGCCTCCTCGACCGCGCCGAAGGGGGTCTTTACGCTGTCCAAAGCGACCGAGCCGACAACGACGAGTTCAGCCACGGTGGGCGCCTTTCCTTTTACTTCGAGGCCTCGCTTGAGCCCCTTTCACAAGGGGAGAAGAAGGGTAGTACTTATCGAGAAGGAGGTCCAGAGTTTTTCTGGTCTTGGCCGGAAAATGATTGGGGCTCGTGATGACGGCGTCCTTCAAAAGTCTTGGACAGTGGCAGGTGCGGGCCGGGTTGATCTCGGGAATCACCCTGCGCAGCGCGTCCTTGGCTGTCTCCACATTCTTGATCAGATTGGCGATGACCGCCTCAACCGTGACCACTTCCTCAGTCTCGTGCCAGACGTCATAGTCAGTGACCAGCGCGAGTGTGGCATAGCAGAGCTCGGCCTCGCGAGCGAGCTTGGCCTCGGGGATATTGGTCATGCCGATCACGTCCATCCCCCAGTGCCGATAGACTTCGGACTCCGCCTTCGTAGAAAATTGCGGCCCCTCAATGCAGATGTAGGTGCCGCCGCGATGCGCCATGGCGCCGGTAGCTGAGGCGGCTTTGAACAAGCAATCAGCCAGGTCAGGACAGACCGGCTCGGCCATCCCCACGTGAGCCACGATCCCATTTCCGAAAAAGGAAGAGATGCGCCGGCGGGTCCAGTCAAAAAACTGATCGGGAATCAGGAGGTCCAATGGACGGATCGACTCTTTCATGCTCCCAACCGCGCTCACTGAAATGAGCCGCTCCACCCCCAGCGCCTTGAAGCCGTAGACGTTCGCGCGGAAGTTCAGCTCAGAAGGCATGATCCGGTGACCGCGCCCATGTCGGGGGAGGAAGGCCACACTCCGATCCCCGAGCCGGCCAGTCAGGTAAGCGTCCGATGGATCGCCGAACGGAGTTTTTACCTTCTTCCAGCGGATATCTTCGAGCCCGGGCAGATCGTAAAGGCCTGACCCACCGATTATCCCTATCTTCATCTCTTCTCTCATCACACGAGCGCTCCAACAGTGCGATCGGGTTGAACGTCGGCGATTCGAACGTTTCGAACGGACTGCATGAGGCGGTCTTCACCGGGGAATAGCACTTCGATATAGTGGCCGGTCAGGCCAGTGAGAAGCCCGGTCTTTTTGTCGCGACTCTCCAGCACGAGCAGCTCGACCGCGCGGCCGAGGAAGCGCCGGCGAAACGCGAGGTTCTTTTGGTGTCCGAGGCTCCTTAGCCTGGCGCTTCTCCGTTTGATCTCTCCCGGCGGCACCGGGTCGGGAAGCCGGGTCGCTTCTGTCCCCTTGCGGGGCGAGTAGGAAAAGACGTGGAGATAGGTGAACGGGAGGCTTTCGACAAACGCGTATGTCTCTTCGAACTCTTCTTCCGTTTCACCCGGGAAGCCCACGATAACGTCGGTCCCCAGCCCGAGGTCGGGAACGGCCCGATAAAGTTTCTCAACGAGCCGGCGATACATGGCGGTGTTGTAGGGCCGGCGCATCGCGCGAAGCACCCGGTCGCTCCCGGACTGGAGCGGGATGTGCTGATGGGGGCAGATCTTCTCTGAGCGGGTCACCATTTCCCGCAGCTCCTCGGTGAAGTACTGGGAAAGCACTGAGGAGAGGCGGATCCACCTGAGCCCTTGGATCTTCCCCATCTCTCTGAGGAGCGCGGCCAGGGTCGTCCGCGGCAGCAGGTCCCAGCCGTAGTGCCCGATGTCCACGCCGGTCAGCACAGTTTCCTGATGACCTGCTTCGACAAGCTCCCTCACCCGGCCCAAGATCACTTTCGGGTCCTGGCTTCGGCTCCCGCCTCTGGCAAGCGGGACGATGCAGAACGCGCACCGGTGTTGGCAGCCGTCTTGAACCTTGACGAAGGCTCGAGTGCGCCCGGTTGAGCGTGGCAGCGGGGCAACCGGGATGCTCTCCTCAGTAGAGACATCGCCAACCCGAACCACCGGCTCGGACTGCTTCTCGAGCGACTCGAGGAGATTGAGGAGCTGGAACTTTTCCTGATTTCCAATGATCAGATCCACGCCAGGGATCTTGGCAATGGCATCGGGGTTCGTTTGAGCATAGCACCCGATGACCACCACCAGAGCATTGGGATTTTTTGCCGCCGCGCGCCGGATCATCTGGCGATCTGAGAAGTCGGCCTTCGAGGTGACCGTGCAACTGTTGATGACATAAATTTGAGCGACCGCATCAAACGGCACGGTGCGAAAGCCGCGCGCCTCCATCATCCCCTGCAGCTCACTGGTCTCGTACTGATTCAGCTTGCATCCCACGGTGGCGAATGCCACCGTAGTCAGGGGTCGGGGGTCAGGGGTCCGGGGTCCGGGGTCCGGGGTCCGGGGCTGGTGGGATTCGGGGGAGCCCGGGGTCTGGTGTTGGTAGTCAGAGATCTCTTTTTCCAAAATGCGAGCCCCTGGCCCCTGGCCCCTGACCCCGATCGTCATCATGCCGGGACTGCTTCTCTCTGCCTGGGTTCCTGCAACTGGCCGCACGCGGCGCCCACGTCTTCGCCTTTGCTCCAGCGGATTGTGGCGATAAGACCGTCGTCTAAGAGGATCTTTTGGAACGCGAGAATCCGCGGGAGTGGGGGGCGGCGGAAGCGCGTCCCTGGCCACTCGTTGAACGGGATCAGGTTCACCTTTGCGCGAAGTCCCCGGAGGAGCTGGACCAGCCGGCGCGCATCCTCAGTCGAATCATTCACCCCATCCAACAGCACATACTCGAAAAATATCCGACGGCGAACCGGTTTCTGAAAGCGGCGGCACGCAGCCAGGAGATCTCCGAGCGAATAGCCCCGGTTGATTGGCATCAAGGAATTTCTCTGCTCATCTGTGGTCGCGTGCAATGAGATGGCCAAGTTCACGTGGAGGCTCTCTCGCGCCAGACTTTCGATTCCCTTCACGAGCCCCACCGTGGACACCGTGATCCGCCGCGGAGAAAACCCGCAGGCAAGCGGGTCGCTGAAAATTCTCAGCGCTTTGACCGTCGCTTTGTAGTTTGCGAGCGGCTCTCCCATCCCCATGAAGACAAGATGGGTCACGCGACTGTCAGGCGGGAGCTCGCCTCTCACGGCAAGAAGCTGGCCAACGATTTCCCCTGGCGTGAGATCCCGAATCATCCCCATGGTCCCGGTGGAGCAGAACGCGCAGGCAAAGCCGCACCCCACCTGAGTCGAGAGACAAAGAGTCAGCCGATCGTCATCTGGCATCAACACTGCATGAATTCGTTTCCCGTCGGCAAGCAACAGGATAAACTTCCGGCTTCCATCCGCAGAAGTGACCACGTGATCAACGTGAGGAACCTCGATGACAGACTCGGCATGGAGCCGACTCCGAAAACTTTTGGGGAGGTCCGTCATCAGCTCGAGATCGAGCACGTTCTTCTGATACATCCACGACGCGAGTTGACGCCCTCGATAGCCGGGTTCTCCAAACTCCTGCGCCAACGACTCGAGCTCAAGGGGCATGAATTCAAGTAAATGTTTCTGAGACATACGTCCGTAGCATACTGGAAGGTCTTCCGGGGTGTCAAACCTGTTCAGTTATCCACACGACCTGTGAGTTGGAAGTGAATAACCCCGTGGGAAACTCAGAAGAGGTCACGAAGAATCAATCATCAACAGCGCATTGCTCATTCGTGAAGCATTTCATGTCGCCGCAGTTTTAGCGACGAGAAGAAGATAGAGATCAAGCAAGTTAGTTTTTGTCGGTCCAGTTTTTACCAGATCTCCGAGTTGAGAAAAAAAATTGTAGCTGTCATGGTGCTCAAGAAATTTTTTGGCTGAGAGTCCCTTGCTCCTGCCGCGAGCAATGGTTGTGCCATCAGCGATCGCGCCAGCAGCATCTGTCGGTCCGTCTGTCCCGTCAGTGCCCGCGGCGAAGATGACACAATCGCTCAGGCCATCGATGGCCAACGCCGACGCCAGACAAAACTCCTGGCACCGGCCTCCTCTCCCGCTCCCCTTTACCATCACGGTTGTCTCTCCACCGGCAATCAGGCACGCCGGGGGCTTCACTGGCACTCCGGATTGACGGATCCCTTTCGCCATGAACGTAAAATTTTTTGCCGCCTCGCGCGCGTCGCCCTGGAGCTCAGCAGTGAGGAGCTGAGCCGTGAATCCCAACGACTGGGCAGCTCGAAGCGTGGCCTCGATCACCAGCCGATTGTTCCCCACGATCAGGTTCGTGACGTTTTCGAACAGAGGATCGGGTCGCTTCGGACTGTCGGAAATCTCGCCACCCACACCTCGCGCGAGATGGGAACGGACCGAGCGTGGAATCTTTTCGAGTAGACCAAATCGGTCAAGAACTGACCATGCGTCAGCGTAAGTCGAATTATCCGGAGCTGTCGGCCCTGACGCGATGACATCAAGCCGATCGCCGATGACGTCGGAGAGAATCAAAGCGACGACGCGGGCCGGCGACGCGAGTCGGGCCAGTTGCCCTCCTTTGAGCCTGGAAAGATGTTTCCGGACCGTGTTCAACTCATAGATCGTCGCGCCAGCCGTCAGCAGGAGCTGCGTGACGGATTGTTTATCGGCAAGACTGATGCCAGTTATCGGAGCCGGAAGGAGCGCTGATCCGCCACCCGAGAGCAAGCAGAGGACAAAATCATCCGCAGTGGCAGATTCTGCGAGCGCGATGATTTCCTCGGCGGCCTTCTGTCCACGCGCGTCAGGAATTGGATGTCCCGCTTCGACTTGGCGAATGATCTGACTGGGGGATCGATACCCGTCCTTGACCACCACCAGCCCGTCAGACACAGCGTCTCCGAGAATCTCTTCTGCCGAATGGGCCATCGCTCCTGATGCTTTCCCCGCTCCGATAACGAGAAGGCGCCTGATGGCCGAGCGATCGACCGTTAGATTACCGATGGTGAGACGGGAGTGCTCGCGCTTGAGGTATTTTGGAAGCAGCGCCGAGACGTCGCCGGCTTGAAGTGCGGAATGGAAGATTTGAAGGGCAGCGGTCCGAAGCGCGCTAATTAGATTCTGGCAAGCTTCTGCAGGCGGTCGCCAGCCGCGTTGAGGAGCGCTTCGGTTTTCGGGAAACAGAAGCGGATCTTGGTCCTCCCAAGCTCGGGCTGAGCATAGAACGAAGAGCCAGGGACTGTGGCCACGCCGATCTCCTTGACCAGATACATCGCAAATGCCGTGTCATCAGGGAAGTTCAGCCGCTTCAGGAAATGCTCGCACTCCGTGAGGATATAGTACGCGCCCTCAGGCTTGAAGCACTGGAAGCCGGCGGATTCGAGCCGCGCCAGCAGGAGGTCGCGCTTGGCCTGATAGCTTTCACGAAGCCAGACATAATACGAGTCGGGCAGGTTCAGCGCGGTCACTGCCGCCTCTTGCAGCGGATGGGGCGCGCCGACCGTCACGAAATCGTGGGCCCTCCGAATTCCCAGGCTGATCTCCGGTGGAGCAATTGCGTAACCGATGCGCCAGCCCGTCACAGAGTATGTCTTTGAAAGTCCAGAGATGGTGACGGTTCGGTCAGCCATGCCCGGTAGGGTGGCGATGGGAATGTGCTGTCGGCCGTCGAAGACAATATGCTCGTAGATCTCGTCGGTGATCGCGATCAGGTTGTGGCGAAGACAGAGGTCAGCGACTATCTGAAGCTCTGCTCGCGTGAAGACCTTCCCGCTCGGATTGTTCGGAGTGTTGAGGATGATCGCTCGGGTGCGGCGACCGATCGCGCGCGCGAGCCGGTCCGGGTCGAACGAGAAATCGGGCGGCTCGAGGGGAACGAAGAGCGGGGAGGCCCCGGAGATGATGCAGCCTGGCCCATAGTTCTCGTAAAACGGCTCGAAGATGATCACTTCATCGCCCGGATTCAGCACGGCGAGGAGCGTGGAGAGCATGGTCTCAGTGGAGCCGCAGCAGATCGTCACGTGCTGCTCGGGATCGACCGAAAGACCATAGAGCGTTTCGAACTTCTCCGCGATGGCCTGGCGCAGGCGTGGAGCTCCCCACGTGATCGCGTACTGGTGAAAGTCATCGTCCAGGGCGCGGTGAGCCTCCTCGATCAGCTCTTTCGGAGGCGGGAAGTCAGGCATCCCCTGAGCGAGATTGACCCCTCCATACTGATTGTTGATCCGGGTCATCTCCCGGATCACCGACTCAGTAAACCCCTGAACCCGCTGCGAAATCATCTCAGAACTCTGGGGCTCGGGATCCGGGACTCGGGGTTCGCGATCAGGGGGATCGTAGTCTTGCATTTCATTTTCCACTAGATTGCTTGTTCGCCCGAGGTCTGCACGTTTCTGTCAGACTTTGGTCTTGTGGACCACTCGTGCCGTGGCGAGAAGCGAGCAGACCGAGGCCCGAGGGAGGAGGAACCCCGAGACGTATGCGGTATACGTTGAGGGGTTCCGACGACCGAGAACGACGGGATGCGACGCTTATCGGCACGGCACTAGAGGTCGCAGACAGCGCCTTCTTCGACCAAGGTGGTGATCGTGGGACGGTCTGAGCAGACCGGGCAGTCAGGATCGCGCTTGACGTTCACCTCTTTAAAGTCAGTGGTCGTGGCGTCGAAGAGGACGATCTTACCGGCCTTTGTTTCGCCCACGCTGAGCAGGATCTTCAACACCTCGAGCGCCTGGAGCGTGCCCATCACGCCAGCGACCGCGCCGAGAATTCCGGCCTCCTGGCAGGACGGGATCAGCCCGGGCGGTGGGGCGTTGCGGAAGATACAGCGATAGCACGGCCCCTGCTTTGGCAGGATGGTGAAGAGCTGCCCCTCGAAGCGAAGGATTCCGGCCAGGACCAGCGGCTTCCCCAGCATGACACACGCATCATTCAGCAGAAACTTGGTGGGAAAATTGTCGCTCCCCTCCACCACGACATCGTAATCTTTGATGATCTGGAACGCGTTCTCAACCGTGAGCCGGATCGGGTAAGGAATCACCTTCACGTCGGGATTGATTCCCTGCATCCGTTCTTGAGCGGAGAAGACTTTCGGCCGATCGAGGTCCTTGGTCGAGTGCAAAACCTGGCGCTGGAGATTAGAGAGATCCACCGAATCGGCGTCCACCACCCCAATGGTTCCTATCCCGGCCGCTGAGAGGTAAAGCGCAGCAGGAGAGCCCAGCCCACCAGCTCCTACCAGCAAGACCTTGGAGGCCAGGAGCTTCTTCTGCCCCTTCCCTCCCACCTCCGGAAGAATGATGTGGCGGGAGTACCGCTTGATCTGATCCTCGTTCAACTGAAACTTCATCGCAAATTACCCTCAGATATTTTCATATGCTGGCCGGATGGCCTGAGACCGTTCAAAAAGGTCCAGATGCTAGGCGGCGAAGGTTGGGACGACCGAGGCGTACGCGGTTGTACGTCGCAGGGAGGCGCAACCGAGCCAACACCGCAGATGGGCGTTTTTCAACGGTCTCACGGGACGATCACGTCGCGCTCGATGGGATCCACCTTCACGCCCTTCTGCTTCAGCCAGTCGATCCCTTTCTCCAGGGCTTCCTCTTTCCCTTCGAGCTCTAGGGCCACCCAGCCGTGCGTCGGGGTGACGTCCGCCCGCCGGATGTTCGTCACAATGTCGAAATCCTTCGCCAGATGATAAATGATCGGCACCTGAATCAGCTCCGTCGGAAACGTCAGATACACCCGGATTTTGGGCATAGTTTTTCGGGGTTCGGGGTCAGGGGCTCGGGGCCCGCATCTTTTTTCGGGGTTCGGGGTCAGGGGCTCGGGGCTAGCATGGAACCGCATCGCGGACCCCAGACCCCGGTCCCCGGACCCCGGAGCCTCCCGCGATGGCGGGAACGATTGACACCTCATCACCGTCCTTGAGAGCGGTCTTGTTCCCCTTGAGGAAACGGATGTCCT
>DATEAO010000427.1:0-2602 GCA_035288345.1 Candidatus Methylomirabilota bacterium
CAATGGCCCGCGGGTCAACACTGCTGGAGGGAAGGCGTTCGCAGATTTCCTGGTCGCTCCAGAGACTCAGGACGTGATCAAGAGTTTCGGGGTTGAGAAGTATGCCCGGCCGCTCTTCGTGCCCGCCGCGGGCATGCGGGAAGACGCAATCGGGGAGCGTCGCTAGGTTGCTTGTTCGCGTAACGTCGGCACGCTTCCGTCAGACTTCGGTCTTAACACCCACTTGTGCCGTGGTGAGAAGCGAGCAGCCCAAGGCCCGAGGGAGGAGGAACCCCGAGGCGTATGCGGTTATACGTTGAGGGGTCCCGACGACCGAGAACGCCGGGATGCGAAGCTTATCGCCACGGCACGAGCTAGCGTCCCTTCGGGCGGAATAACTGCTTCATAGAGCGGGCGACGTCCTTGAGGCGACCTGCCTCCGAAGTGGCCCTCACGTTCTGCTCCCGAATGCGCTGATAGACCTCTTCGCGGTGGACGGCGATGTTTGACGGGGCTTCGATCCCGAGGCGGACTTGACCGTTTTTGATCTCGATCACAGTGACCGTGATCGCGTGGCCGATTTTGAGACGCTCTCCCAACTTCCGTGTCAGAACGAGCATGGCGTCCGTTCCCTCCTTGGAACGTGAGGTTTTTGGACTGTCCTTTCATTTACAGCACGGGCGCCCGGGCTGCCGCCCGCCCGTGCTCACGTGCCGTCAAAGCCTTGTGCTAGCGTCCGCCCGCGCTCAGGCAGAGACGCTAAGTGAGCAACGGGTGCCGGACCGAATAGTTGTCATCAGTCAGAATCACCTGCCGCCCGATGCGCTTTGCCGGGTTGATGAAGACTGGCGCCCGGAGGTTCGCGGTCGTGTCCGATGCGTTCTTCCCGATCGTAGCGACAAGCATCACCGCAAGATCGCTCGCCGCGTCTTTTCCGCCCAAAAGCTCGATCTCTTCCGCTGGTAATGACGGGGCGTATTTCGGGTCAGCGTAGATCGACGGGATCAGCGGAAAGCCGATCTCGGGCTCATCCACTGAAATCAGCAGCAGAAAGGGTTCATACTCCGTCGCCTCCAGCAGGAGAAAGCGCGTCTGGTCTTCAAACCCGACGATCCCATCAGGTATTGAGATGACGCTGTCCGCGCGATACTCCACCTCACCGAATTGTCGTGTCATAAGTGTTTTCATCTTTCTTATCTGAGAAAATCGACCAGCGTCTGCTGGATCACCCTGGCTCCCGCGGACAGCGCCGCCTCGTACGCGGTCTGCTGCTGTTGAAATTCGATCGAGGCTTTGGCCATGTCGAGGTCTTCAATTCTCGAGAGCGTGTCTGCCAGGTTGGTGGAGGCTTCCACCTTTTGAGGCTCGAGAAGGTCGAGTCGGTTGAGCCTCGCGCCGACCACCGTCGAGGCCACCGTGGCCCGATCGAGCACCACGTCGAGCTCCGCAGGGGCCAACCGCACCGCGTTCCCGTTGTCTGCATTCAGATTATCACGAAGATTGATCAGAACATCAAACGCGTAGGTTGGCGACGCGGAGGGACCGAAGATGTCGGTGCCGGAGATGTTCACTTGCAGGGTCACCCCATCATCCACCTCAGCGAGGATCGCGGTGTCAATCCCGCGAGGATTTGGCGTCACCGCGGTAATGTTCCCGAGCACGTCCCGGGTCACGCTATACGGCGCGGTCGTGGACTCCTGGCCTCCGAAGAGATAGTTCCCGTCGTTCCCCTTGCCGTTCGCGAGCTCGACCAACGCCTCCAGGAACTGGTTGACCTGGGCTCCAATGGCTTGTCGCTCCTGCGGCCCATTGGTGTCATTGCCCCCGCGAACCGCGATCTCACGCACCTGGGTGATGGCCTCGACAGTTGTTTGAAGGTAGCCGTCGGTGGTCTCGAGGATGCTCCGCGCCTCGGTGATATTTTTTTGGTGCTGCTGATTCAACATCTGGCGAGACTTCACTGTGAGACTCTGGGCGATCCCGGCCGGATCGTCTGACGGCGCGAGGATCCGCCGGCCGCTCGCGATCTGTTCCTGCTGCCTCGCCAGCTTCCCCAGCACGCGCTGAAGGCTCAGCAGGACCTGCCCGCCGAGCATCGAATTCGTGACTCGCATCACCACACCTCCTAAATAGTCCTCCGCCTGCGATGACTCGCTGGCACCGTGCCTGTTCTCGCGATTGGGGCTCGGGGTCCGGGGCTCGGGATCTGAATATGCAAACTCGGAAACTCGAACCCCGAACCCCGAATCCCGAACCCCGCATGCATCAGCATGGCGCTAGATCATATTCAGCAGGCTATCTAACACTTGATTCATGACTGTGACGTATCTCGCCGCCGCCTCATAGGCGTGCTGCTGCTGAATCAGGTTGGTCATCTCCTCGTCGAGAGAAACACCCGAGGTCTGTTGCTGAAGGTTCTCGAGAAGGTTCACCACGGTTTGTTGCCGCTCCATGGACTGCGAAGCGTCCCGGGCTTGCGCTCCGATGTCGCTGATCATTGTGCCGTAGAAATCATTGAAAGTGGCTGTCCCCACGCTCATCGTGAGCGCGGTGGAGAGCTGGGCCATCGCAAGCGCATTGCTCCCGTCGCCCCCATGCACGAGGCCCGTGGCATCGGCGCGAG
>DATEAO010000428.1:0-2508 GCA_035288345.1 Candidatus Methylomirabilota bacterium
TGACTCGTGAGGAGATCAAGGAGGAGTTGAAGCAGTCAGAAGGGGACCCGATGATCCGCGCGAGAGTCAAGAGCCTCCAGCGACAGATGGCGATGCGCCGGATGATGGCTGAGGTCCCCAAAGCGAATGTGGTGGTCACGAACCCGACCCATCTCGCGCTTGCGCTCCGCTACGACGAGAAGACGATGCGGGCGCCCAAGGTGGTGGCGAAAGGCGCTCGCTTGATCGCGGAGCGGATAAAGGAAATCGCCAAGCAGCACGGGGTGCCGCTTGTAGAGAACAAGCCATTGGCGCAAGCACTCTTTAAGTCTGTGACGATCGGGCAAGAGATCCCCTCGGCCTTTTACAGGGCTGTCGCGGAGATCCTGGCGTATGTCTATGCCCTGAAGGGGCACTGGGCCAAGTGAGATGGCGAGCCAGATGAGTCCTAGAGGCCTGTTGAGCCGCCTCCCCAGCACTGACATGCTGCTCGCGGGAGCCGTGATCGGGATCATGGCAGTCATGATCGTCCCGCTGCCTGCTGTGGTGCTCGACCTCTTGCTGACGTTCAACCTCACCTTCTCGATCCTGATCCTCATGGTCTCGATGTTTATTCTCCGCCCCCTGGAGTTCTCGGTCTTCCCGTCGCTCCTCCTGATGATCACGCTCTTCCGGCTCTCGTTGAACCTCGCCTCCACACGCCTGGTGCTCCTGTACGGGAACGAGGGGACAGCGGCGGCGGGACGGGTGATCGAGGCGTTCGGCCAGTTCGTGGTCGGCGGCAATTACGTGGTCGGCGCGGTGGTCTTCCTGATCCTGGTCGTGATCCAGTTCGTGGTCATCACCAAAGGCGCTGGCCGCATCGCCGAGGTGGCGGCACGCTTCACCCTCGACGCCATGCCGGGCAAACAGATGGCGATTGACGCCGACCTGAACGCCGGGCTCATCAATGACCAGGACGCGCGGCGCCGGCGCCGGGAGATCGCTCAAGAAGCTGACTTTTACGGCGCGATGGATGGGGCCTCCAAGTTCGTGAGAGGCGATGCCGTGGCAGGCATCTTGATCACGGGGATCAACATTCTTGGAGGACTCGCTGTGGGGATCTTCCAGCAGGGGATGAATGCCACGGATGCGCTTCAGACCTACACGATCCTCACCATTGGTGATGGCCTGGTGACGCAGGTTCCGGCGCTGATCGTGTCAACGGCTGCCGGTCTCGTGATCACACGCGCGGCGGCTGAGTCTGACCTCTCGAAGGACCTGGTGGGCCAATTAACGGTCCAGCCGCGCGCCATGGGAATGGCCGCGTTGGTGTTGCTGGTGTTGGCGCTCGTGCCTGGAATGCCGACGTTCCCGTTTCTGTTGTTGGCTTCCGCTGCCGGGTCTGGCGCCTACTTCTTGGATAAACGACAGACCAAAGTCCACGCTGCGGTGCAAGAGAAGCCCCATCCGCCGACACCTGAGAAAGTGGAGAGTCTCCTCCCCATCGATCCGCTGGAGCTCGAGGTGGGATACGGACTCATCCCGTTGGTTGACCCGGGAAAGGGTGGAGACCTCCTCGAGCGGATCAGGATGATCCGGCGCCAGTTCGCGCTGGAGCTGGGCTTTGTGGTTCCACCCGTGAGGATTCGAGACAATCTGCAGCTCCGCGCCAATCAGTACGTGGTGAAGCTGAGGGGATCAGAGGTCGGCACGGGTGAGGTGTATGCCGATCGCTTCCTCGCGATGGATCCCGGTACCGCGCAGGAACAGCTCGAGGGGATCGAGACGCGCGAGCCGACGTTCGGCCTGCCCGCGTTGTGGATCTCCGGCAGACAGAAGGAGCGCGCCCAGGCCGCGGGGTACACGGTCGTGGATCCGGGCACAGTGGTCGCCACTCATCTCTCTGAGGTGGTTCGCTCTCAGGCGATGGAGCTGCTCGGGCGCCAGGACGTTCAGGGGTTGATCGACCAGGTCAAGGCCACTCACCCCGCGGTGGTTGAAGGGCTGATCCCGAACGTGCTTCCGCTCGGGGCGGTGCACAAGGTGCTTCAGAACCTCCTCGCCGAAGCGGTGTCGATCCGCGATCTGACCACAATTCTGGAGACGTTGGCTGACTACGGTCATGCCACTAAGGACCCCGTAGCGCTGACCGAGTATGTGAGGAGCGCCCTGGCCAAGGTGGTGGTGAAGCCATTCCTGTCGCCTGACGGCAGTCTGAAGCCATTCGTGCTCTCTCCCGGAAGTGAGCAGATCATCGCCGAGTCATTGGCCGATGGCGGCAACGTCGTGATGGATCCACGAGTGGCTCAGCGGCTGATTGAGGCCGTGGCCGGCACGGTGGAGCGCTCGCATCCCTTGGACAGCAAGCCCGTGCTCGTGGTGAGCGCGCATCTCCGCTGGCCGCTGAGACGGCTGCTTGAGCGCCCGTTCCCCCATCTGGGAGTGCTTTCCTACAGCGAGATTCCGTCATCGCTGAACGTTCACGCGATTGGGAGCATCGACATGGTGGGCGAACCGAACGAAACACCGCTCATCGGCGCGAGGAGA
>DATEAO010000429.1:0-2860 GCA_035288345.1 Candidatus Methylomirabilota bacterium
AGATCTCAGCCTCTCGACCCAGGCCAAGCTGCTCAATGTGCTCGAGCGCCAACGCGTGCGACCTGTCGGCTCCGCCCGTGAGATCCCGGTGGATGTGCGTCTGATCGCCGCGACCACCAAGAACGTTGGCCACTCGATTGAGGCCGGAGCGTTCCGCCAGGATCTCTTCCACCGGCTCAACCAGGTGAGCCTGATGCTTCCTCCGCTTCGGGACCGGCAGGAGGACATCCCTTCGCTGGTCACCCATTTCCTCCGACAGTTCGCGGTGACCCACTTCAGGAAGGTCGAGCGCGTGACTCCCGAGGCGATGGAGCGCCTGCTGGTCTATGACTATCCCGGCAATGTGCGCGAGCTTCGGAGCGCAATCGAGCGCGCGGTGCTGCTGGCTGAGGGGCCAAACATCATGCCGAGCCATCTCCCGCCGAGCATTCAGGCCGCGGGGGGCGCGGAGGTGCGCCCGCTCTTCTCGACGCTTGAGGAGCAGGAACGTCACTATATCGCGAAAGTGCTCCAGGTGACTCGGGGACATCGGGGTGAGGCCGCCCGGATTCTCGGCATCGACCGCCGGACACTCTACGACAAGATCAGACGGTACGGGCTCGTGGTGACCCACGGGACCGGCAAACCAGGACAGCACGCGGCGGCCCCCCACAGCGTGTCCGCCTTGCGTCACACCGCACCTGACCCACGGCGGCTCCACTCCAGCTAACTGACGGCCATGCGAGTGCTTGCCATCGACCAGGATCGCGCGTCTCTCGAGCGGCTGGCCACCGTCTGCCGAGAGCATGGAGCCACATTTGTGGGAAGTCAGGATCTCTGTGAAGGGCTTCGCTGGCTGAACCTCTCCCCGGTGGACATGATCTTTTGCGACGTCGCGTTTCTCCGCGACGGCCGCGGCAACCGATTCACGATGCGCGATGAAGAGCGCGCGCCGCTCTTGGTGGCCACCGTTGGCGAAAACAGCCTGGAGACCGAAGCCTCCGTTCGCCAGTTCGGGCTCTACTACTACCTCGTGAAACCCTTTGATCGCGCCGAGATCGGGACGCTCCTGGCGAGCGCCGAGCGAACGCTGGCATGAGCGCTGGAGGGGACTCACCATGACCGAAGAACGGATTCTGATCATTCTCAATGATCGGAACCTTCGACAAAAGGTTGGCAAAATCCTCAGGATCGAAGGCCATCAAGTGAAAGATGTCGAGTCGGCCGAAGACATCCTCGCCGTGATCGGCCACGACCATTTCGACATCGTGATTTCTGATTGGCTGGTCGGCGAGGTCCCCGGGGTTGAGATCTTCAAGCGCATCCAGGAGTGTATTCCGGGAATCCGGGGCGTGTTCGTGACCGAGGACGGCGGGCGCGAGGTCGTGACCGAGGCAATGGCGGCTGGCGCGGCCGGAGTCCTGATTCGGCCGTTCACACCGCAGGCGCTCCTCGCCACGATTCGCCAGGCGCTCAGGCGCGAGCGGGAACGAATCCTCGTCGTGGACGACGACCCATCGGTCTTGAAGGTGTTCGTGGATGCCTTGAAGCAGGACGGTTACGAGGCTGTCGGTGTGAAGAGTGGCGTGGTCGCGATCCAAAAAGTCCAAGAGAGGCCGTTCGATCTTGCGCTGATCGACTGGAGCATGCCGGTGCTGGATGGCATCGAGACGTTTCGAGCGCTTCGCGACATCCAGCATGATCTGAAAGCGATCATGATTACCGGGCACGGGACCCCCCGGGTCCTCTCTCAGGTGTTGAGGGAAGGCATGGAAGGCTTCCTGATCAAGCCGTTCACGCTGCAGGCCTTATCCACAACGGTCCAGAAGGTGTTGCGCCAGTGCGACGACGAGCACGGGTTCCGACCCTCCGCCGCGAGCTTTAACTGAAGAAGCGGGGCTCGGGGTCAGGGGCTCGGGGTCCGAAGTTCTACTAGCCTATTTGGTTCTTTTATCAGACTACGAACCCCGAACCCCGAGCCCCGGCCCCCCAGAGTTTCTCATCGGACCCCGGACCCCGGACCCCGGACCCCGAACTTTACGGCTCGAACGCCTCGTTCAAGCTGCTGCGTGACGCCGCCGGGCGGACTCCTCCGCTCACTACGTAGATCCGGTTCCCCACCGCGACGGCGCCGAGCCCATGCCTGCCGGTTGGCATGGGGGCTTTCACCCACCAGCTGTTCGTGGCGGGCTCGTACATCTCGGTGAGATTCAACACCCGAAACGGCAGCTCCCCCCCAAAGACGTAGATGCGACCGTCAAGAGCCGAGGCGGCCAGCCCGCCCCGGCCTTCGGAGATCGGCGGCCCGGTCTGCCAGCTGTCATTCGCCGGGTCGTAGATTTCAACTGACACATACTTGGTCCCGAAAAACGAAGCGCGTCCGCCGATTGCGTAGAGCTTTCCTCCGAGCGCGACCACGGCCAGGTGGTCGCGCGCCGTGGGCATCGCGTTCCGTCGTGTCCAACTGTTCGTGGCGGGATCATAGACCTCGTGAACGTTCAGGACGCGATCGCTGGAGCCTCCCAGCGCGTGAATTTTCCCATCGATCGCGGCCACACCAAGCGCGCCCCGCGGCGTGAGCATCGAGGCTCTCTGGCCCCACGCGTTGGTGGAGGGGTCGTACTCGAAGAGGGATGCGTGCGTGTCCCAGATCACCCGGCCCTGAAAGCCGCCGACCACATAAACTTTCCCGCCGACTCCGACGGCGCCTGCGTGATGGAGCGGAACGGGCAGGGGCGTTCGAGGTTCCCAGCGGTTTTGGGCGGGATCGTACGCTTCCACGGTTCCCACGGTTTCGAAGGTGTCGCCGAACCCACCGATCACGTACACCTTGCCGCCAGCCTCGGCCACAGCGACTTCGCTCCGCTCGGTCAGCATCGGC
>DATEAO010000430.1:0-4050 GCA_035288345.1 Candidatus Methylomirabilota bacterium
GTGAGGCAGAGCGACATGGAGTCGGCCCGAAGCGAAAAGTGGTGGGGCGAGGTCGTGCTCGTCAGCCCCGATCAGATCTTTCAGGACTAGCGCCGTGCCGGTAAGCGTCGTCTTAGCGATAGCTCGCAGCATTCAGCTATCAGCATGGACACTCTAGGACTGCCGGTCGCCGATGTTTTATGAGGGCTTCGACGCTGAAGGCTGAAAGCTGACCGCTGATGGCTCCCTCGGGCCTCGGGCTGCTTGCTTCTCGGCCCGGCACGGGTGGATGACAACAGTGCTGCTGGGTCCGCACGGCTTTTCCCTGGTGCGCGAGGTTCGGGAGGTCGAGCTGCTCGCAGAGGTCGGAGTCGTCCTGCTTCTCTTCACGCTCGGGCTCGAGTTCTCGCTGGCGGCGCTGGACTTCGACCCAAAAGGTGAAGGATGAGGCGGGCCACTCGAAGGATTGCCGTCTCTCTTGCGCTGGCCGCGATCCTCGCCGGTTGCGCGCGGTCTGAGGAGTCGTCACGCCAAACGTCCGGGCCGGTCACCGTCATCTTCAAGCACGGCAAGATCGCCGGAGATCCTGCCCTCTTCAGCTCGCTGCTGCGGCGCTTCGAGGCCGAGCACCCCGGGATCCGGGTCAGGGACGAAATCCTTCCGGCATCGACCGATCAGCAGCACCAGTTTTACGTGATCAGCCTCGAGGGGCGCTCGTCGGAGTTCGACGTCCTTTCCATGGACGTGATCTGGGTCCAGGAGTTTGCTCGGGCCGGGTGGATCCGCGACCTCTCCCACCTCCTCCCTCCTCACGAGCGCGAGGAGTTCTTTTCCGCGCCGATTGCGGCTGTCACCTACGAGGGACGGGCGTACGCAGTTCCCTGGTATGTTGACGCGGGGCTCCTTTATTACAGGAAAGACCTGCTCGACCGGTACGGGTTCCGGCCACCAACAACCTGGCAGGAGCTGGTGACCGCGGCCCAGACAATCTTGAAGAAAGAAAATGATCCCGGGCTCAGGGGGTTTGTCTGGCAGGGGAAGCAGTACGAGGGGCTCATCTGTAACGCCCTCGAGTACGTCTGGTCAGCGGGCGGAGATGTCCTGGGCGAGGATGGCCGCGTCGTGCTCGCAAGCCGCCAGGCATCGATGGCGCTCGACTTCATGCGCGAGCTGATCGACCAGCAGGTCTCGCCGGCAATGGTGACCAGCGCGGATGAAGAAGCGACCCGCCGCCTCTTTGGGGAGGGGCGCGCCATCTTTCTCCGCAACTGGCCGTACGCGTGGAACCTCTTCGAGCGAGAAGGGTCGCCGGTGCGAGGGAAGGTCGGCGTGGCGCAACTCCCGAGCTTCCCCGGCTATCCCCCGGCTGCCACCCTCGGCGGATGGCAGCTCGGCGTCAACCGCTACTCCAGGCATCCTAAAGCCGCGGAGGCGCTGATCAACTTCCTCACCTCGCCGGAGATCCAGCGGTGGATGGCGGTCAAGATCGGCTACAAGCCGAGCCGCAAGGCGCTCTACCGCGATCCCGAGCTGCTCCGCGCCCAGCCGTTTATCGCCAGCCTCTACGAGATCTTCCTCCTCGCCAGGCCGCGTCCGGTCTCGCCGTACTATCTGATGCTCTCACAGGTCATGCAGCCCGAGTTCTCAGCGGCGCTGGTGGGCGTGAAGAGCGCGGAACAAGCCTTGAGCGATGCCGAGCGCCAGATGAGCCGCATCCTCTTTGGAAAAGGAGCACGATGATGCGCTCCGAGCGTCATCTCGGCGCCGTTCTCGTGGCTCCGGCCATCCTCGTGCTGGTCGGCGTCGCGCTACTTCCCATTCTCCTCGCTGCCGGCCTCAGCCTCGAGCGGAGGCTTCCCATCTTCGACATCGCCGAGTTCGTGGGGCTCGCGAATTACCGCTTCCTCGCGTTTGACCCGCGCTTCTGGGTGAGTCTCAGGAATACCGTGTATTTCACGATCGTGTCGGTCAGCCTGGAGCTTCTGCTGGGGCTGGCGATCGCGCTCCTTCTCCAGCGCTCCTTTCGGGGCCGGGGGTGGATGCGCGTGGTGGTGCTCCTTCCATGGGCGATCCCGACGGTGGTCTCAGCCAGGATGTGGGAGTGGCTCTACAACGCCGAGTTCGGGTTGCTGAACTATGTGGCTGCGCTCGCGGGCCTTACAACGCAGCCCGTCAACTGGCTGGGCGATCCGTTCTGGGCTTTGCATGCCGCCATTGTCATGGATGTCTGGAAGACGATGCCATTCGCGGCGATTCTCTTGCTGGCCGGGCTCCAGACGATTCCGCGTGACCTCTACCAGGCCGCCAGGGTCGATGGCGCGAATCCTTGGCAGATCTTCAGGAGCGTGACGCTCCCGCTCCTCAAACCGATGATCCTTGTGGTCCTGCTCTTCAGGACGCTTGACGCCTTCCGGGTCTTTGACGCGGTGTATGTACTGACGGGCGGGGGCCCGGCCAACAGCACCGAGACGCTCTCCATTTATACCTATAAGGTGCTCTTCCAGACCCTCCAGTTCGGTTACGGCTCGGCCTTGGCGGTGGTCACGTTCGCGGCGGTGGCGCTCATCAGCCTTCTCTATCTCAAGCTCATGGGCGGAGCATACTGGAGGAGGCTCCTCGGATGATCCGCGCGTTCCTGACCAGAAGCGGCTTGGTTTTCCTTTTGGCGGCGACCGCGCTCTTCTGCCTCGGCCCCGTGCTCTGGCAGCTTGTGACCTCGCTCAAGCCCGAGCCTGAGCTGACCAGGCTGCCGCCGATCCTGCCGGTCCACCCAACCCTCACGCACTACGCCGCGATCTTTTCCGGGCACCCTTTTTTCCGAATCATCCTGAACAGCTTCATTGTGGCTGCGACGACGACCGGGCTTTCTCTTGGCATCGGCTCGCTGGCGGCGTTTGCATTGGCGCGGCTTGGCTTTGGAGGGAAGAGGATTCTGCTTGGCGTCGCGCTGGCCATCTCCATGTTCCCGCCGATCTCGATCGTGAGCCCGCTCTACCTCGTGATCCGGGCGCTCGGTCTTCGGGACACCTGGTGGGCGCTGGTCGTGACCCACACGACCTTCGCGCTTCCGCTCACACTCTGGATCCTCACCAGCTTCTTCCGCGAGGTCCCCGGCGAGCTCTATCGAGCGGCCCAGCTCGACGGCTGCACGCCGCTCGGCGCGTTCAGGCGGGTCCTCTTGCCACTGGCCACGCCGGGGCTTGCGGCGGCCGCGATCCTGGTCTTCATCTTCTCCTGGAACGAGTTTCTCTTTGCCCTGACCTTCACGACCACCGAGGCCTCGCGCACCGTCCCCGTGGGGATCGCGCTCTTCCCCGGGCTCCACGAGGTGCCCTATGGTGAGCTGGCCGCGGCGTCGCTGGTCGTCACGGTCCCGATCATCCTGCTCGTCCTCTTCTTCCAGCGGCGGATCGTCGAAGGGTTGACCGCCGGAGCAGTGAAAGGGTAGGCGCCATGGCCGAAGTGAGACTCGAACGAATTGAGAAGCGGTTCGGCGCCACGGAAGTGCTGAGCGGCATCGACCTCACCATCGGAGACGGCGAGCTTTTCACCCTGGTGGGGCCGAGCGGATGCGGCAAATCAACGCTCCTCCATCTCATCGCGGGGCTCGAGGAGCCCAGCGGTGGGGAGATCTACTTCAACGGAAAGCCGGTGAGCCATCTGGCGCCCAAAGAGCGCGATGTCGCCATGGTCTTCCAGAGCTATGCGCTCTACCCGCACATGAGCGTCTGCGAGAATCTCGCCTTTCCCTTGAGGATGCGGAAGCAGCCGCCAGAGGAGATCGACAGGGAGGTCCGCAGGGTCGCCGAGATGCTGGGGCTCGCCGAAGTCATGGCACGGAAGCCCTCGGAGCTTTCGGGAGGGCAGCGCCAGCGAGTGGCGCTGGGCAGGGCCATTGTGAGGCGGCCCAAGGCTTTCCTCCTCGACGAGCCGCTCTCCAATCTCGACGCCCAGCTTCGCATCGAGACCCGCGCCGAGCTGAAGCGGCTGCACCAGCGGTTGGGGGCGACGATGATCTACGTCACCCATGACCAGGCCGAGGCGATGACGCTGTCGGACCGGATGGCGGTC
>DATEAO010000431.1:0-2808 GCA_035288345.1 Candidatus Methylomirabilota bacterium
ATCTCGGTTATCGTAAGTTCGACCAACAGACATCTGACATCTGTGATCTGACATCCCATTCCGCCGCAGATGGGCCTTTTTCAGCAGTCTGCTCATTTCGTCGTGCTCGCGGTGTAGCCGAGGTACGTCAGCGCGATCATGTACACGATAATGGCAATGCCAATCCAGGTGAACAAGCGGCTCGGCTCGCCGCGCGCGGTCTTCCGGTCGATCAACGGAATCAGTAGGAGGAAGAGGCCGCCCAACCCGAAGCCGACGACACCGATGATCTCCCCTTCGATCCCCAGAATGTAGCTCGGCAGGTACTTCAGCGTCTGGAACATGAACATGAAGTACCACTCGGGCCTGATGCCGGCCGGGGCCGGCAGGAACGGATCGGCCTTCTTGCCCAGCTCAGCCGGGAAATACGCGGCGAGCGCGGCCAGGATCGCGAGGGCCGAAAGCCAACCCACAAGGTCGCGCAGGAGAAAGTTCGGGAAGAACGGCATCAAGCGCTTCGCCGCGCCCTTCCGTTCGAGCGCCGCGGGGAGACTCATCCCGTGCTTCTGAACGAGGAACAGGTGCAGCCCGAGGAAGAGGGTCGCGAGCGCCGGAAGGACGGCCACGTGAATTCCGTAGAAGCGCGTGAGCGTGGCGCCGGTGACCTCGTCTCCGCCTCGAAGGAGCCGGCCGAGAAACGTCCCGACCACCGGGACGACGCCCGTGATCTCGGTCCCGACCTTGGTCGCGAAGTAGGCCAGCTCGTTCCACGGCAGCAGGTAGCCGGTGAAGCCGAAGCCCATGGCAAGGCCCATGAGCCCGATTCCCGAGAACCAGGTGATCTCGCGCGGCGGACGGTACGCCTTCAAGAGCAGCACGCTGAAGAGGTGAACGAACACCGTGAAGATCATCAGGTTCGAGGCCCACGAGTGGATCGAGCGGATCAGCCAGCCGAACTCCACCTCGCTCATCAGGAACTGGATGGACTCGTATGCTTCCTCAGCGCTCGGGCGATAGTAAAAGAGGAGGAGAATCCCGGTCGCGACCTGAATCAGGAAAAGGAACAGGGTCATGCCGCCAAAGTAGTACCAGATGGTGTGCCGGTGGACCGGAATCTCCTTTTTCTTGGCGAGCTTCTCCAGCTCCGCCAAGCCCACCCGCTCGTCGAGCCAATTCCAGATCTTGCCACGCTCGCCGGAGTTCCGCATCTTAGTCGGTGCTCCACATTCCGAGCCGAGACGCGAGCATGGCAAGGCCCGAGGGAGGAGCCGACCGGAGGCGTACGCAGTTGTACGTTGAGGATCGGTGACGACCGAGAACGAAGTCAGGCGACGCGTATCGGGTCGGAATCATCACGCGCTTTTGCTCACCACAATCTGGTTCCCCCGCGCATTGACAGCAAAGGACTCGAGCGGGCGGGGGGGCGGCCCGGCGATGTTTTTTCCGTTCAAGTCGTAGTGGCCGTTGTGGCAGGCGCACCAGACGTGGCTCAGGTCCGCCCGGTACTGCACGGTGCAGTTGAGATGAGTGCAGATCGCGGAGAAGGCGCGAAGCTCCCCCGCCGGAGTGCGGACCAGGATTCCCGGTTTGCTCCCGAACTTGAAGATCTGCCCGCTGTTCGGCTTCACATCGTCAGGCTTGATCGGCAGCGTCACCGTTCCCGCGGTGGATTCCCCGACCGTCGGCGGGATGAGGTAGCGGCTGACGGGATAGAGCACCGCGATCATGAACGCCCCGGCGCTGGTGCTGAGAAACCAGTTGATGAATCTCCTTCGGCTCAGTGCAAGCGTCATCTGTTCAGTCATAGCATCTCTCGTCAGTGCCATGGCGAGAAGCGAGCAGATCGAGGCCCGAGGGAGGAGGAACCCCGAGGCGTATGCGGTATCCGTTGAGGGGTTCCGACGACCGAGAACGAAGAGATGCGAAGCTTATCGCCATGGCATCATTCCTTCCTGTCGAGCTGGCGGATCTTGAGCACGACCCCGGCGATGAGCGCCAGGATGATCACCACCGAAACCACGAGTCCCCTTCTGCGGAATCGAAGATCATCGAGCGCCTTCACCCCGCGGCCATGGGCCTTCACGCTGATGGCGAGTCCGGCTTCGGTCTCCTTCTTCACCGGGTCAATTCTGAACGCATGGACGGCCGCACGGGCCCTGATCAGGGCGTCCTTGGCGCCATTGAGGTCGAACTGGGCCTGACTCACCTCCATCCCGGCCTGCTCGGCCCGGAAGAGAAGTCCATGGGCTTTGTCAAACTCTCCGCGAAGAGCTTCGATCAGCGTCCTCATCTCGGATGCGCTCTTCCCGCCCTTGTCCTCAGCCGAGTGACAGGAAGAGCAGACGGTTTTGTCCCCGAGTCCTAGCATCTCGTCCGACGTCTCCTTGATCTCGTGATTCTCGTGGCAGGCCGCGCAGCCGGGTACCCCCATCTGGGCGAAGGCCTTGGCGTGAACGCTCTTCGAGAAGAGATCCGCCATGATCGTGTGACACTGCCCGCAGACGTTTCCGACCCACGAGATCCCGGGTGGGGCTGCGCCGTGGTTGCCGTGGCAGTCGTTGCACGTGGGAGCTGAGAGATCGCCTTTGACCGACATCGTCTTCCAATGGATGCTGCCCTTATACTTCTGGAGCTGGTCTGTCGGGATCTTGTACGGCTCCATGTACTTGGCGTTGGCGTGGCATCCTCCACAAGTCTCAGCGACGCGGGTCGGGTGGACACTTGACTTGGGATCCGACGGCGGCTTGATCGAGTGCGCCGGGTGGCAGCTCGTACAGACAGCCACCTTCGGATCGGCGAGCTCTCTGAGCCGGCGCCCGTGCACCGACG
>DATEAO010000432.1:0-4123 GCA_035288345.1 Candidatus Methylomirabilota bacterium
TGAAGCTGGTAGAAGGTCCCGCCGGCGACCTGCCAGTGGTGCTTCTTGTAGAGATCGCGGAGGGTCATCGTATCGGCGAGGATCTGATTCAGGTCCTCCACGCTGTCAGCGCAGACCGACTCGTCGAGCGCGATCGGCAGCAGGACGATCGTCCCGAAGGCTTGAATCTCCTTGCCCCGTTGATCAATGGCAGGTACTGTCGGGCTCAAAGGGGGGCGAGAACTCTTTATTGAAATGGCAGTCACGGCACGCCCAGCTCGTGTTGGGCTGGAAGCGGCATGCCCATCGCTTTTGTTATTCATATCTTTCCTCCTGAACCACGCTTGACCTGATGAGAGTCGGGATTTCTCAGCCGGAATATTCGGCCTGGGTCAACACGCGACCCATTCCGATTCCCCTAGCGCCGGACTGAGATTCCCGGAAGGTCGCCGGCTTGCGACGGGCCGATGCCCACGCCGCGACTTGATTTCTCGAGATCGAGCATCCGAGGGAGCGCGGGTCCGTCGTCGGCGATTTCAAGTCGCGTGATCTGCTCAAACCGACGGACCTTCTCCTTGATGACACCGGCGGCGGCCAGGGCCTCCTCCAGGCGCTCGCGACCGTAGGCGTCGAGCTTGTGCGTGCTTTCGAGTAACTCCAAGTTGATCATGACGGCCATCAGCGGGTTGTTGATCTCGTGGCTGACCGCGGCGGCGAGGGTGGCGACCGAGCGGAGAGTCTCGGCCTCCTGGTCCGCTCTCTCCGCCCTGGCAGGGCCGTTTGCGTCGGTCCGCCCTGTCTGGTCTGCGATGGGGCTCCGCTTCTTCTTCCAGCGCTCTTCGCCCCTTGCTGTGACTTTCATCGGTTTCATTCGCCGCTCTGCCGACGCCTGAGGCGCTAGCCTGCTCATTCGCGTCGTCTCTCGTGGGACTCTTCTGTTGCGAACAAGCGGGTGAAAAAGGTCTTCACGCGCTGGCCGAAGAACACGGCGTCGGTGCACACGTTCTTCCGCGCGCTCTTGGTCTGGAGTTCGGCGGCCTTCCCCAACTCCTGAAGTTTCTGAGTAGGGACCGCGAGCTGCGGTCTGCGGAGAGCCGCCGCACGCCGTCCCCGCCGTGATGCGCGCAGCCGATCACAGTCATGTGATTCCCTCGTGTGACGGGCTCAGCACGAGCTTGACCCACGTCTTCGTATTGAAGTTGTACTGGAAGACCTCTCCTTCTTTGTCGAGTGCGAAGAGGTCGTTTTGCGAGGCGCAGATTTGGATGAGCTTCCCCATGTCTGTGCTCCTGGCGGCAGGGTCCGCCAAGGCTCGGGCACCCGCACGCCAACTTGATTGCATCAGATGGAGATTCATGTCCTAAGCGCTTTTGCGCAGCTTCTCGAGATAGTGTGACAGCTTCGCGATCTCAACATACTCGTCCCGTCGATCGCCGAGCGTCAGGCGGTAGCCACGCTCACTATCCTGCCGCCAGCCGACGATCAGACCGCTCTTGTATGCTTTGGTGAGAAGGTCGCGATCGTTTCCCGACATTTCCGCGAGCGTCGGTGGTACAGGAACCTTAACCTTTGTCCGTTTTTGTCTCATGGTTCGGCTGTCCTTGCCACAGCATGGTGGCCTCGTGTGTTGGTCTCAACCATTGTATCAATGATCCGACCCGATATCCTCATTTCGCGCTTGACTCCACATATATCATCGATATAAATTATATGTCAAGTATCGAGTATATAAATGAAGAAATAGGTGGAGGTAGTGTGATGTTCGAGACTAAGACTAAAGTTCTCCTCATTCTTTCCCAGGACGTCCTGGATCGGGCCCGGGTCCTTGCGGGGAAGGCGACAACCGCACTCAAACTCCCGGTGAGCCTTCAGATCATCCTCCGGGCCCTCATCGAGGAGGGGCTGAAGCGGGATGGCGACCGGAAACTCCTTGCCAACGTTGAGGATCAGGCCAAGGTGGTCCGCCACATCCGGCGCGTGGCGCGCCAAGGAAAGCGAGCTGAGGGGGAACACGAAGCCCGACGGTCTGGAAACCGGCGGGGGCCGAGCGGTCGTGAGCGGCAGAGGGGCCAGAAGTAACGAGGAGGATACAGGAACGAACCAGGGACCAGGCGAGTCGGAGCGAGTGGGGCTCCGCGCAGGCAAACGTGACGACGACAAGCAACGACTGTCAATGTCTTTGCGAGGAGGCGGCGATGTGGACACGGGGAGGTGTGGTGATAGTGACCACGGCGGTGGCGGTGATGACCCTCGGCTGCTCCCAGCCGTCAGGAACGGCAGCGGTGATCGAGGATAAAGCCTACACAGTGACGCCGGCCTCGGTGCAGGTGAAGGCCGGGATCGTGACGGGTGAGGTCACGGAGATGAAGGTCACGGAGCGGATCGAGAAGGGCTCCGGCCGCCTCGTCTCTCCGGCGAAGCTCACGGGGATTCTCAAGCTGAAGAATAGCTCCAAGGATCAGGCCGTCCGCCTTGTTGGGGGAAAGATCCAGTACATCGATGCCCAGGGGCAGCCTATCAAGCTCGAGGAGACACGGACCGAACCGACCATTAAGTTTGCCACGTACGGCGCCGAGCGGCTCGATCCCGGGCAGGATGCGACGCAGTCCGTGGACGTGGATTTCCCTGCCGAGGCCTTGAAGGCGAAGAAGTTGAAGGAGATCCGCCTCGAGCTCACGTACATCCCATCACCGTACAAGGAGGAGACGGTCAACTTCACCGTGTCGATCGGCGGCCAGTAAGTCGGGGAGGTAGCTTCCCCCTGCAGTCACTCGCGAGAGATCAAGGTGCGAGGACGAACAGGACGAGAGCTGCGATGAGTCCCTTGATGGCCGGGCAGTAGGAGGAAAGGCATGGCCGAGGCGAAATTCGTTCAGATCACGGCGGCCGAGGCTTCGGAGGATTTCGCTCATGTGTATGCGCTAGACGAATCTGGACGGTATGGGAGTACGGCTTCAATCAGAGAAAGTGGCATGCATTGGCGGAGACTGGGGAACCAATGTTTACGCGATGATCTACCGGTGAGGCGGAGGGTAAGCCATTGCTATAGAGGCGCGAACGCGACAAGACCCAGAACTCGAAGGGCGGGAGGGTTATGCTGAATAACATTCTGGTTGTGTTTGTAACCGCCGCCGTGATCGGGGTGTTTGCCACGATCTTCGGGGCGGTAGAGCTATTCTGGAGAGGACTGCGAGCCGCTCGGCACGTGAGCGGACTATGACACGCCGAGCGAAGGACATCCCCAAGCTCGGCTGGTATCGGTCCAGCTGGGTCTATTGCATCGCGCATCGCCGTTCCTTCTTGCTGTCGTCATCTTAGTCAAGAAGTGTCCAAAGAAATCGGGTCCAGTTGACTATGTCGGTCCTACGGGGTACGAAAATGGAGTGGGTCTCTGAAGTTTTGCAACTCCCGGTAATAATAGAGTGGCGTCGGCCGTTTTCCCTTGAACCTCAGTTTCTTTAGAAACTCGATTTCTTCCTCGGTCGCATCGCCGCTGAGGGCACTATCCCGAAGGAATTCTTTGAGCCCCGGCTCTTCGCCGAACGGTTGGTCGGGTTCCAGTTCAACAAACTCAAATTTCTTCAGGTGTCCCGAGACCAGTCTGCGGTTCAAGACAATTTCCATGTCAAACGTCGCGAGGTCGATATCCCAGGATTCAATCAGCGGCTCCAAGAAGGCGACGCAGTGTTCAATCGACAGGTTGAAGATATCCGTATCCAGGAACTCGAGCACCATGACCCGCATCTGTTCGTAGCTTTGGTGACTGAGTCGAGCCACCGTGCGAAGCCAGTGTTCACTCTCCAATTCTTCTTTGGCAACTCTCTTCACGACCTCCAGAAGCTTCTGCGTGACGAGGCGTTCGAGTTCGCCGAAGGGCTGTTTTTCAAAAATCGCGCGTATTTCTTTTCCATTGTCGGGGTTGCATTTGCGGAGAATCAACGCTCGAACTTCTTTAAACAAGGGCGTGAGCGGGCCCTCCAATCGTCGCTTCAATTCCTCCTCACGCTGGAGGTCAGCCAGCTTCGAAAGCTCACCGCTCGGGAGCTTCAAGAATTTTTCCATCCTGTCATAAATATCTGTTCGGTTCGGCGCCGGAGGCGCTTTTTTCCGAGTCAGCAACTGTGAGATGTAGGACTCGGTGACT
>DATEAO010000433.1:0-3622 GCA_035288345.1 Candidatus Methylomirabilota bacterium
AGGTCCAGCGGTTGGAGGGGCTTGGGCGGCGTGGACAAGACGCGGAGGCGCTCGACCAGGTCGTTGATGCGGTCGATCTCCCGGACGGCGACGCGCGAGAAATTCTCGCGGAAATCCTCATCGCCAAATTTCCGGGGGAGCAGCTGGGCGAAGGCCCGGATGGCGACCAGCGGGTTCTTGATCTCGTGGGCGATCCCGGAGGCCAGTGACTGGAACGACGCCAGACGCGCCGCCCGCCGCCTCTCGTCTTCCAACTCCTTGAGCCGGCTCAGATCGCTGAAGACGAGCACGGCTCCGAGGATTCGCCCCTGGGCGTTCGAGAACGGCGACGTCGAGCAGACCACCGGCGTCACCCGGCCGTCGGCGCCGGCCAGCGCCCTCTCCACCTGGAGGCGGGGCACGCCGTCGCCCAGGGTCGCCTGAATCAGGTCGACCAGAGTTCCCGGCAGTCGCTCGACCGGGCCCGAGCGAAGGCTCGCCGCTTCCAGCCCGGTCATGCGCTCGGCGGCGGAGTTGAAGAGCGTGACCTTCCCCTCGACGCTGACCGCGATAACGCCGCTCTCCATCGTCTTGAGGATATTCTCGACGTACTCGTTGACCAGAACCACTTCGGCGTAAAGCTGGGCGTTCGTCACGGCGATCGCCGCCTGGCTGGCGAGCGTCGAGAGGAGATCCAGGTCCTCGCTGAAGTACGGATCACCCGACCGCTTGGCGCCGACGAGTAAGAAACCGGTCAGCTGGTCTTCCTTCACGAGCGGCAGGGCGAGGTCGGCCTTGAGCGCGTCGAGCTCTTCCAGGGCGGCGCGGGTCTCCGGGTCGAGGTCACCTCGCCGCAGGTCATCCCGGAGGAGATGCCCGCGTTCCCGCTGCATGAGGGTCGGGAGCGCGGAATCGCCGGCGATCGTTTCCGGCTCCTCGACGGGCCGGCCCTCGACGAATGATTGCGAGAGGGTCCGACGATAGCCCACGCCCCCACGGTCCCGCAGATAGACGCTGAAGAGTTCCGGGCGGACCGTCCGGCCGATCACGTCGCTCACGTGGTCGAGGAGAGCCTGGAGATCGAGCATCGTGGTCATGACGCGGCTCGCCTCACGAATGGTCCGCTGGTAGTCGTAGGACTCCCGGTACAGGTAACGGTCGAAGGCGTGCTGAATCCGACTCTTCAGGGGGTGGAAGAGCATGGCGACCAGAAGACCGAGGACAATCTCCCGGCTGAGCCTCCAGCCCGACTCCGGGAAGAGTAGGTTTGACCCCACGATCAGCCCTGTGAGGATGGTTCCGGCCACAGCGAAGGCCACGACGTACACGACGCTCTTCCTGATGACCACCCGGATATCCATCAGTCGGTGGCGGATAATCGCGTGGGCGATCATGGCGACCATGAGGAACGAGAAGAGCGGCCCATACTGGCTGAACCTGGAAGTGCCGAACGCCAGAGGGATCAGCAGGTTTGTAACGGTCGCCAGAACTCCAGGGACGAGCAAGCCCACGAAGAGATATCTTAGTTGAAGGCGCTCTATTCCCCGTGCCGCTTGGACCTTTCGAAGAAGAATCCAAAGCGAGTACCCGATGCAGGACAGTATGTAGAGGGCGAAGGCGGGGTACAACGGACCGTATACAAGCTGCAAACCGCGTGTAGTCGGTCGAAGAGTCACTACAATCCAGGGAGTAACCGATAGCACCGCGAGCATGGCGGCAACGACGCCGAGGACGCTGACACCATAGGAGCGCGGTAAGGATGACGCGTGTGGGAAGACGCAGAAGAAGATCAGTAATGCATAGACGGTGAGGTCAGCCATTGCAAAAGTCATCCGTGCCCAAAAGAGACCGGAACCAGCCTCCGCGAAGGAAGTGGCGAGAGAGATGCCGGTCGTCCATCCTGCCACGGATATACTGAACATTCCGAACGCCCGATTAACCCACCGAGATGGGTTAGTAAAGTAAACAAATAGAGATAGCCCGAAAGTTAGAGCCGTTACGGTCAAGAGGATTGCCGTGCTAGTAATCATTGGGCCGCGCCTCGTTCGGCCTTATGAGTGTGTGTCGGATCTCTCTGTAGGCACGGGGCGTTAATGACCTTTTCATGCCTTAACGGCCGCAGGAATATCTTCAATTGCGGCGAAGTCGATGGTGACCCTAGTTCCGTGATGGTTTGCGTTGTTATCTACGCGAATCGTAGCGCGGTGAGCGTCAGCGATACCCCTGCAAATCGCGAGCCCGAGACCCGAACCACCGGGCTTTGTGGTGACAAAGGGGTCGAAAACCTTTCCGAGCATGTCCTGCGGAATCCCGCTGCCGGTGTCGCTCACCTCTGCCAGCAGGGAGGAAACCCCTATGCTTTCTCGACGGGACAGTCGGATTGTTAGTTCGCCTTCCGCGTCCATGGCCTCCAGAGCGTTCATGAAGAGATTTAGGAAGAGTTGTTTTAGCTGTGCGGGATCTCCCGCCACCAGGGGAAGAGCTTGGTCGTACAGGCGTCTAACGCTGATTCGCTTTTGTTCCAACTGGCCCCTAAGAAGGGCGAAAGTTTCCTCAATGGGCTCCCGAAGATCCAGGAAGGGCAGTGGTCGGGCTGCAGGAGCGGCAAGGCCGCGAAGACGAGCGACGAGGTCATCGATGCGGGCGATCTCTCGGATAACGACTTGCGAGAAGTCCTCGCGAAAGTCCTTTTCCGTGAACCTTTCCGGAAGTAGTTCCGCAAAGGTTTTGATGGCCACGAGAGGATTCTTGATCTCGTGTGCAATCCCAGATGCCAGAGCTCCAATCGAAGCTAGACGTTCAGCTCGGCGTTTCTCTCCTTCTAGTTCTTTGAGGCGTGTGAGGTCGCTGAATAGAGCGACAGCGCCGAGGACGTTGCCCAGGCGGTCGCGCAGCGCATGGGTCGAAGAGGAAACTGGTGTATACCGCCCGCTAGCATCCGGAATTGTGGTTTCGGCCTGAAGTCTTGGCTGACCGTCCGTGAGTGTGGCTTGCAACGGGTGAGCCAATGCGGCGGGTAGGCTAGTGGCGTGTTCGGACGTGATCGCCTCCGCGCTGAGTCCGGTTATCCGCTCCGCAGCCGGATTGAAGAGTGTTACCCTGCCGTGGGCATCTACGGCAATGACGCCGCTCTCCATCGTTGCCACGATGTTTGTAACGTACTCGTTTACAAGGGCCACCTCTCTATAGAGCTGAGCGTTCTTGATGGCAATGGCGGCTTGGCCTACCAGTGTGGAGAGGAGGTCAATGTCCTCCGAGAAGTATGGGTCGCCTGAGAGTTTAGGGGCAACGATTAGGAGACCGGTAAGTTGGTCCTCATGTAGGATCGGAAGGGCCATCTCCCCTCCCAGATCCACGAGTTCTTCGAGTGCCTCGTTCCGACCGGCCTTGGGCTTTGTTCTTCTAAGGTCATCTCGGAGGAGATAGGTGGGGACATTCGCCAGAAAATGGATTAGAGGCGAACTCTCTGGTAGGGTTTCTTTGGACTGTGGGCGGCCATTGTCTTCGATGGACCTGTGTATGGCCATTTGTGTGTAGCCTGGGCGTTCTGGATTTCTTATGTAGATGGACACCGCCTCTGGTCGCACGGTTCGGCCAATAACCTCGCAGACGTAGCTCAACAGCGACTTCAAGTCCAGCATGC
>DATEAO010000434.1:0-4986 GCA_035288345.1 Candidatus Methylomirabilota bacterium
CCGAAGGGGCTTCGTCAGGGGCTCGTGGAGGACTTCCTGTCATTCTTCGGGAGGTACTTCGCGACTGACGCAACTGCCGCGCCGCGGATGACCGCGATTCTGCGGGCGTCCCTTCTCACGCTTCTCGCAACGCGTTCACCGAAGACGGTAGCTGATTTGGAACGGTTGCTTACCGACCCGCGGTTCCGGCAAGAGGTCCTCCGCGAGGTGGAGGACCAGGACATCCTCGCCTACTGGCGGGGACCGTTTGCCGAGCTCAAACGAAACGAGGTGCAGCCCATCCTCACGCGGCTCTCCGCGCTTCTTGCGCCCGGGAGCCAGCTGCGGGCCATCCTCACCCAGCGAAAGAACCGGATCAACTTCAAGGAGCTCTTGGACAACGGCAAGGTGCTTCTCGTCCGTCTGAGCCGGGGCCAAGGGCTTGAGCAGGCCGCGCACTTCCTGAGCGCACTCATCATCACGCGAATCCAGCAGGAAGCGATGTCACGGGGCGACATGCCCGTAGCCCAGCGCCGCCCCTTCTATTTATATGTAGATGAGTTCCAGACTTACACGGTAACGAGCTTCGAGACGATCCTGGCGGAGAGCGCGAAGTACAGGCTCTCGGTGACGATGGCAAACCAGACCTTCCAGACGCTTCCTGCGTCCTTGAAAGGGGCGATTCTCGGGAATGTGGGGACCGTCGTCGCCTTCCGGGTTGGCTCAGAAGATGCAGCGGTGATCCATCGCGAGATGCGGGCGAGGGTGGAAACGGAGGGGTTCACACCGGCTGGACGGCCGACGGTGCACGATGAGTGGTGGCCCAGCGTGGAGGATCTCAAGAACCAGAGGCCGCACAGGGCGTTTGTGCGCCTGGGCCGGCCCGAGGCCGTAGAGGAATTCAGGACGCTTCCGCTCCCACCGCGCCCGCGGAACTCGAAAGAGATTTCGCAAGAGGTTGTGAGGCTGTCCCAGAAGCGGTACTACGCGGAGCGCCAGGAGGAGCGGTCGGGACAGGAAGGTCATCGGGGTGGGGGGCCTGCGGTTGGAGGAGGCGAGAGAGCCGGGCAGACGCGCCCAGGACCGAGGAAAGGGGAAGGGCGTTCCGGACGCGGAGGGGAGGAGTTCTTGGAATAGCAAACGACCCCCTCGACGTGGTCGAGAGGGTCGGAGGGTTGAGCCCCCGGAACGCCACCGCAGACTGGGTCCTATGCCAGGTGTTCGGTGGGAACTGCCGTAGAGTCGCGGACCGTGAGGGTTGCGGCCACGGCCGCCGGAAGCGAGCTGTTCTCGCCTTCCAGGTACTTCTGAACCGAGAACATCAGTCGGGCCAGGGCCGCACTGTGGGGGACGGTGCTCTCAGCGGCCGGCTTGAAGCTGTCGTTAAAGAGCATGAACGCGAGCTCTCTCGCAAGCTCGACCATAGCCTCTTGCTCAAGGCCGAGGTGCACCATCCTCCCACAGGCGCGGTCGATGGCTGTTGCGAAGTCCATGGCTACCGGGTGGTCACGATTGGCTTTGGTCATGATCTCGCCTCCAATCAGTAGCTTCCGGGGGGTAGCTGAAGCCGAAAGGGCTCCCGCTACCGCCCAGAAGGCGGCGAGAGGGGATCTACCTGTATTCGTAGGAAAACAGCCTGAACGTGTCAAGCGCCTGCACTCGGGAACTTGACAGCACCGGCAGGCGCGTTAAGATATGTCTTACTATGTATGACAGTCGAAAGGAGGTGCCCCAGGTGGCAATGCGAAAGCTCATCACCATCTCGCTCTCGGCCCCGCTCCTGAAGAAGGCGCAGGAGATGGCGAAGCAGGAGAATCGATCGAAGTCCGAGCTCCTCCGGGAGGCGCTCCGCTTCTACATTGACACGCGAGGCGTCCGACGTCGGGCGGCGCGGGAGCAGCTCTTCTCCATCATCGACCGGGCGCAGGCGGCGGCTGCGGGCGTACCGCCCCAGCAGATCCGGAAGCTCGTCCAGGAGGCGATCGCAAGTGCGCGCGGTGAGAAACGGCGCGCGAGTGCATGAGGGTTGTTCTCGACACGAATGTTGTGATCTCCGCAACGCTCATCAAGGGCGGAAACGAAGATCGGATTCTTCGTGCCTGGCAACGCGGCACATTTCAACTCATACTCTCGCCCCAAATCCTTGAGGAGATGGGGCGAGTTTTGTTTTACGAAAGGATTCGGAAGTCCCGGTGGATGGACGACACCGATGTGGTGGCGTTTCTGCAGATCCTCGCGGCGGAGAGCGTCCTGGTCCCGGGTCGGCTCAAGGTGAAGGCGAGCCGGGATCCTGCGGACGACAAGTTCTTGGCCGCGGCGGTCGAGGGGAAGGTGGAGTACGTGGTCACCGGGGACAAGGACCTCCTGGTGCTGAAGGCCTACAAGCGAGTCGAAATCGTCACGCCCGGGAGGTTCGTCAGGATCTTGGCGACAGGGGGAAGTAGAGGGTCCTTGGATCAATGAGTTCTAGGCGCGGTGGCTGATTGCCAGTTGATGGAACCGATACCACCGCAGAAAACACCATCATAGTTTATCCGTCTACGCGCGATCAAAGCTATCGAAAATTCTCACGATGTCTTCGAAGGGAGAAAGCGTCCGCGTGGCAGCCTCCTGAAGATACAAACGCTTCAGACGCGCGGCGTCTAGATTGGTGAGCGAAGCGAACCGACTTAGCAGTTGTTTGCCGGGGATCACGTTCTTCCATTCGTCTTGTCCGCCCTCGATACTTTGTTCAAGCCTCCGGTACTCGGCTCGAACGGATGCCTCAATTGTCTGCGGGTCGAGAACAGCAGCGACTCGCGCCTTTTCCGAATTCAATCGGTCCACCATCAAGCCCACTAACTGGTCTGCGGATTTCTCATGGCAGCCGTTCGGCATCATATCAACGTTTCCCGTTTGTTCCCGATATTGAGCGGAGACAATCAAAGCAGTAGCGTAAGAGATCATCGAGCGTGCGAGTTCTTCTAAGCGCTCCTTTATTCGCGCAGGAGAACGCAACCACGAGCCATCAGGCTCCATGGTTTCGAAGATTGTGGCAAGAATCGTCTCGTCCAGAAAATAGTTCTCCAAATGATAACGACCCAAGACCCTCAATCGGCCCCGCCCCGCGTCCTCAACGTCTGTTGCCGACCGCGCGAGTGAAATGGCATCGCGGTCGCAAAGCATAAAGAACTGGACGCCCCAAATTGTCCGCTCAAGAATGTCGCTCATGAGGGTTGCGAAGGAGGTGATGATCCCCTTCCCGCCACTCGCGACGAGTACGAGATTCGGGAAGCGGTTCTTCAGGATCGTTCCATAGGTTTGTTTGTCGAGGCTGGCGTGCAGACCTTCAACTAGCACTAATTTCTTGCCGAGGGCTATGATTCCGATTGATTGACCAAGCATCTTTAGCGCTTGGTGCGTGTCGTCGTCTTCCCGTACCACTAATGCTTGGTTAGTCGGCGGCTCTCTAGGCGGAGCTATGAAGACGACTGTGTTATCGAGGGAAGCGGTGATGATCTCCGCCGAGTGGGTGCAGAAGATCAGCTGATTGTTCGGGCCAATTGTTCGGAGCGTCTGCAGGAGTTTGTAGCTTAGCTCGGGATGAAGATGGAGCTCGGGCTCGTCGAAGAAGATGATGGAGTTGCTGGGGTTTCTGAGGATGGTGTCGAATGCGATGTTTAGAACCTCGCGCTCGCCAGAGCTTAGTGCCGTGATTGGAAAGCGACTGCCGTCGATGGTGTAGAACAACTGTTGTTCGCGCGGTTCTGGGTCGACGAGTTGCTTTGGGCCGAGCAGTTGGCTGAAGGCCGTCTTGAACGGCTCCAGCGGGTCTGTAAACTCGGCGAGACTCATTGTCGTGTCGCCGCGCTTCAAGGATTCCTCGCCTCGGAGAGCGATCTGTTCTCGGCGTGCTCGAACTTTCCGGAAGAGGGAATGCACCGTATCTTGAAAGCGATCACGCAGGCGACTTATGGTGACTCCCCATCCGATCGACTCGGCAAAGGGATCAGCATAATCCCACGTGAAGTTGTAGGGCTGAAGCTGTTGGATGGTTCGGTCGCTTTCGAACTGGAAAATGCTGCTGCTCGAGCTGGTGCGCACTCGATTCGGCTGCAGGGTTCGCATGAGAGTCGCGACGTCCGCTGCCTGCTGTGTATCGAGGAGGGTCTTCGTCCACGCGGTGCGCTCTTCGTCGCAGGTGGCCTCGACAACCATGCGCACGTTCGGGTGAGGATTCCCGCGCTGGAATGCTTCGAGGATGACTTGGATTAGGCGGGTCTTGCCGACTCCATTCGGGCCTGCGACGACGAGAACGTCGGAAATGCCGTCTACGCTAAAGTGCTGAATCGGTGGAACTTGAGAGACATGCAGAGTCCTAATTCTCACCAGTCGATCCCTCCCGCGCGGATGGGTCGAAGAAAGAAGTCGCTTCTGAGCGTTGTGGGACGATCGCGTGTCCCGGCTCTGCTTTGAGCCGGGTGGAGGCGAGCGAGCGGCCACAGGTTACAACATCGCACAGTCATCGGTGGTGCGGAAGAGGGACGGGAGGCCGAGACCGACGAGTGGCAGAAAGCCTCCAGAAGCACGACGCGGATGAAGCGAAGAAGAACGCGAGCTTAGGTGACGTCTTGACGAATTCCGCCGAGGTTACCAGGGTAGGTACCCAGGGAATCTGGATCAATCAATTCTAAGAGCTTACGGACGCGTTGACTTACGGCCACATTCGATTCTATAGGTTATTCATGCCCCACCTTACTGGCGCCGAAAGCTCACTCCTGCACGCTGCGACTGGTGAGGTACTCACAGTCTCCATAGGGCTTTGTTCGTTGAATCCGGACGCCAGTCTCACGGATCGAGAGGCGCAAGAGCGGGCCAACCGTGCCAAGAACCATGCCAAGGAGGCGGGTCGCGACCGCATCGCCTCGTACCGAGGATCTCTCTATTCCGACGATGAACTCGAAGTCGTGTCAGGGGACTGAGAGTGGCCTTGGTATTTCAGTACGGCTCGAACGCAAGCCGCGGGCG
>DATEAO010000435.1:0-24507 GCA_035288345.1 Candidatus Methylomirabilota bacterium
GAACTGGACGTGCAGGCAACGCCCGCCCTTCTGGTGCTCAACAAAATTGACCGACTTGACGGGCCATCGGCTCCGGTCGCCGTGCGCGGAAGCGCACTGCCAATCTCAGCCGAGACAGGGGAAGGAGTGGAAGCGCTTCTGGAGGCGATCGAACTGGCGCTCCGCCCGGTCACCGTCACGCACACGCTGAAGATCCCTTATCGGGACGGGTCGATCCTCGCGCTCCTCTACGAGCACGGGCGCGTGCTTCAGCGCGAAGACGCTCCTGACGGGAGCCTCGTCGAGGTCGAGCTCCCCAGGCATCTGGCTGGTCTTGTTGTGCCGTACCAGGTCGCCTCGCACGCCTCCCCAACGCGTCTGCTGAAGGCTCCCGCACGCCGGAGCGTTCGGTAACGACCTCATCCCCGCTCCAAGGTCTGTTACAATTTACGACCATGAGGCCCTTGAGACTGCTCGATCACGATCCGTTGGGGCTTGCGAATTGGCTGACGATCTTTCGGATCGTGCTGATTCCGGTGTTCGTCAGTCTCCTTGTCTACCGGCGCGTGGCGATCGCGCTCGGCGTGTTTTTTCTCGCGAGCCTGACCGATACGCTCGATGGCTACATCGCGCGGCACCGCGGGCGCCAGACTCGGCTCGGGGCATTCTTGGATCCCATGGCGGACAAGCTGCTCCTCACCGCGTCGTTTGTGACGCTCACATACCTCAAAGCGTTGCCGTTTTGGATCACCGCGTTGGTGCTGAGCCGAGATCTCCTGCTGATCCTGGGGTTCGCCCTCATCCACATGACGGGCGGCCAGATTCACCCGGCGCCGACGCTCGCCGGAAAGGCCACCACGCTCTTTCAGATGGCCACGGTGCTTGCGGCGATGCTCACGCGCTACTTTCAGATGCCTTCCATCATTCGAGACGGTCTGATCTGGAGCGCAGCGGTCTTTACCCTGGTGTCGGGCATCCAGTATCTGCTCCAAGGGGCCCGGTTCCTGAACGGCCCCGCGACCGCCAAACCATCAGCATGAGCGCTGAGATCGAGGGCGTGGTGGTCCAGGAGGTGCGCCGGAAGAGCCCCGCGGCTCTGGGCGGAATCAGTCCCGGAGACCGACTCATGCGCGTCAATGGCGCGCCAATCCGGGATCTGATCGACTACTACTTCATGATCGGAGACGCTCAGCTCGAATTCGATCTCGATCGAGAAGGGACCGTACTGCGCGTTCCGGTTGATCGACGGGCGGGGCAGCCGGTTGGACTCACGCTGGCGCCGCCACGGCCCGCTGAAATTCAGACGTGCGCGAACAAATGCATCTTCTGTTTTATCCATCAGCTTCCCAAGGGGATGAGGAGGAGTCTGTACGTCAAAGACGATGACTACCGCCTCTCGTTCCTGCACGGCAATTACATCACGCTCACCGATCTTTCCGAGGCCGAGCTGCAGCGCATCATCGACCAGCGCCTCTCGCCGCTCTACATCTCCGTGCACGCCACTGATCCCGAGCTGCGTCATTTCCTCTTGGGTCGCCCGCGGGTGAAAGGCGACTTGATGGGGCGAATGGCCCGCCTGGCCCAGGCCGGGATCAGGATGCACGCCCAGATCGTGCTCTGCCCGGACGTGAACGATGGCATTCATCTCGAGCGGAGCGTTTGGGAGCTGGCATCGCTGTTCCCTCACGTGGCCACAGTGGCGGTGGTGCCTGTCGGGCTCACGCGCTTTAGAGAGCGCCTCCATCCGCTGCGCGCCATGACCCACGAGGAGGCCCTGAATCTCGTCCCCACCATCCACGAGTGGCAAGGGAAGGCGCTGGTCCGACTGGGAAGCCGGTTTGTCTTCGCGGCAGACGAGCTCTATCTCACCGCCGGTGTGCCGCTGCCACCGGCTCGCCACTACGAGGGGTTCCCCGTCATAGAGGATGGCGTGGGGCTTGTAAGAAGGTTCCTGGACGGTTTCGCTCGATCGGTACGGCGCCTCCCGTCGCGCGTTGATCCGCCCAGGCGCGTGATCGTCGTGACTGGAACGCTCTTCGCCCCGCATCTGGAACGGCTCCTCGGGGCGGTGAAGGTCAGCGGACTGGAAATCAGCCTGCTTCCTGTTCTCAATGACTTCTTCGGCCATGGAATCACCGTGACAGGCCTTCTCACCGGGCAGGACATCCTCCATCAGTTGAGTCTCCACCGGAGAGGAGATTTTGTTTTGGTCCCGTCAGTTGCGCTCCGCGACGGGGACGGTGTCTTTCTCGACGACCTCGCTCCTGCTGACATAGAGAAGCAGGCCGGCATCAAGGTCAGACTGGTCGAGCCGACCGCTCGCGGATTACTTCACGGGCTGACACGATGAGCGCGCCCGCTCGACCGATCATCGCGATTGTGGGCCGGCCCAACGTAGGAAAGTCGACGCTCTTCAACCGCCTTGTCGGGCGCCGCCACTCGCTCGTGAACGATGCCCCCGGGGTCACCCGTGACCGTCTTTACGGTCAGTGCGTGTTCGAGCGTTGGCGAGCCACGGTGGTGGATACAGGCGGGTTCGATCCCTCCCAGGTCTCGGACCTCACTGAGGCGGTGGCTCGACAGGTCATGACCGCTGTCGATGAAGCGGACTTGATCTTTTTCGTGATCGACGCGCGCGCCGGCGTGACCCCGCTGGAGTGGGAGCTGGCTCGAATCTTGAGGAAATCGCAGAAGCCGGTGTTCCTCGTCGCCAACAAAGTGGATAGCCCGAAGCAGGTGGAACAACTCTCGGACTGTTACGAGCTGGGGATCGGCGAGGTCTTCCCGATCTCTGCCGAGCACGGCAGGGGAGTGGACGCCCTGCTGGAAGCCGCTCGCGCGAAGCTCCCGACAGTGGAGCAGACCAAGCCTGTCTCACCCGCGATCGCCATCTCATTGATCGGCAGGCCGAACGTCGGGAAGTCGTCGCTGGCGAACGCGATCCTCGGAAGCGATCGACTGCTGGTTCACCCTCAGCCGGGGACCACGCGGGACGCGGTGGACACGCCGTTCCGGTATCGAGAACGCCAGTACCTCCTCATCGACACGGCCGGGATCAGGCGAAAGGGGAAGGTGGCTCATGTGCTGGAGAAGCTCTCGGTGGTGATGGCGCTGAAGAGCCTGGAGCGCTGCCACGTCGCGCTGATTGTCCTGGACGCCACTGAGGGGATCGCTGCCCAGGACGCTCACATCGCCGGGTACGCTGAGGATGCCGGCCGCGCGCTCATCTTCGTTGTCAACAAATGGGACTTGATCCAAGCCCAGGCCAATCAGGCCGTTGCGATGACGCGAGTTATTCGAGAGCGCATGCCGTTTCTCGACTATGCGCCGATCGTGTTCACGTCCGCCGTGACCCGCGACGGCCTCAACCAACTGTTTGATCAGATCGACCGGGTCGGGGCGATTGCGCTGAGACGCCTTCCTCAAGCCGAGGTGGCCCCAATTCTCAAGCGCGCGTTACAGCGACGCCCGGCCTCGCTCGCGGGCGTTCCACTCACGCTCTCAGGAGCGGCCCAGATCGGGACGCTGCCCGCCACCATTGTGGTAAGGGTGAACCAGCCGGCCGGGATTCACTTCTCTTACAAGCGTTACCTCATCAACACGCTTCGCGAAGCCGTGGACTTTACCGGGACCCCGATCCGACTGGTGTTCAAGCGGGGCCCAGGCCGCAAGGCTCGCCGCCCGCGCTGACCTTATTCTGGCCGCCCGATGCCTCGTAGCCGATCGTACGAACGACTTGCGATCCTGGCAGTGTTGCTGTTGGGCACACTGCTGGCGGCTGGCGTGTTCCTCTCGTCGAGCCCGCGCCATCGGAGCTTCTACCACGCGCTCTTCAAGGGGAGAGATCAGCCTGTTCGCGAGGAGCCTCAATCACCACCGCCCGCGATGACCCGCGCACCCGAGAAGAGCGCGGGCCCTCTGCGCTCGCCGGCAGCTCAACCCCCTCCCGGGGAGCCAACGGAGAGGATCGTGGTGAAGGTCGTGGACCATGCGCCCACGAAAATTCCGGCGCTCGGAGCCCCGCCGGGGTGGGGCATCAAGGAGTTTGCGGGTCAAGCCCGCGTCGAGACCGTCCAGGAGGGAAACCGGTTCGCTGTTCGGCTCGAGAGTCAGAAGAGCTCGTTCGCGCTCTACCGGGACGTGGGGGTGAGCCTCAACGACTTCCCGGTGCTCACCTGGTCCTGGAAGGTCATGAAGCTCCCCCAAGGCGGCGATGTCCGTGGAGCGGCCACTGACGACGAGGCCGCACAGGTCTACGTCATCATTCCGCGGTGGCCTCATCCGACGACCACGAGCGAAGTGATCGGGTACGTGTGGGACAGCCGGGCCCCGGTTGGGGCGACGCTGAGAAATCCGCGGGCCGGCAACGTGAGACTGATCGTGCTCCAAAGCGGAGGAGAGAAGCGAGGCCGCTGGATCACAGAGACGCGGAATGTGGCCGATGACTATCGAGCGCTCTTCGGGAAAGAGCCTGCAACGGTCGGGCGAGTGGCGGTGATGACCGACTCGAACGACACACAGAGCGAGAGTGAAGCGCTCTTTCAAGACCTCGTGTTCGAGAAACGGGCCACGGCCCCCTCAATCCCATTGGCTGACTGATTGCAGCGCGGGCGCCCGGGCTCGCGCCCGCCCACGCTCTTTCAGAGATTCGAGCGCTGGCAAAACCCGCGTTCGGAAGGGGGGAGCCCCCCTTCGAGGGGAACATATCAGCGCGCACCGCGAAACCCATTGCGAGTTTTCCAGCAGCCTGTTAAGATGAGCCGGCTCAAAAAAGGGGTTAAGTGGCATCGTATGAAGGACTCAAACTTCATGGAGCCGGATCCGCTCCGTCCCCCCAGCGTGTTCACCGCGCGTTGGTTCCGGCTTCTCCTGGTGTTCCTCTTTTTGCTTCTCGTCGCTGTTGTCGGTCTTCCGTATCTTCTGGAGTGGACCGCGCCCACTTCGCCGCTGGTCCTGACGCCTCCGGTCCAACCCGTACCCCCTCCAGCCGTTACAACTCAACCAGAGACACCCACGCCCCCGCCATCAACCGAGAAGGCAAAGGAGCCGCCCCAAGAGCCTGGCCAGGCCACGCCTTCCCTGCCACCCGTTGAAAAAGCGCCCGTTGCGCGTGAGGCCTCAACGAAGAAGGCCGGGTATGCGGTGCAGGTCGGCGCGTTTCAAAACGCCGCCAACGCCAAGCGTCTCGCGTCGCGCCTGAAAGAGGAGAAGCTCCAAGTCGAGCAGCTCACTGTCTCCAGGCCTGATCGCACCTTTCAGGTGATCGCCTCCGGGGCGTCCTCGACCGCGGTCAGCGACAAGATGAGGAAGCTCGGCCTTGAAGGAAAGCTCGAGGGCGCGACGTTCACGATCAGCAAGCGAATCACGTTGAAGGAGGCGGTCCTTCTCTCCGAGCGGCTGAAAGAGGAAGGGCTTGACGTCAAGGTCAAAACGCTGCAGAACAATGTCGCGTACCATCTGGTCAGGGTCGGCGGGTTCCCCGACGTGAAGAGCGCGGAGAGCGCTCGGAAAGATCTTGAGGCGAAGGGAATCACAGGTCTCGTGGTGGCCGTGAGCAGCCGATGAGCGGCGAGGGAACACTGGTTGTGCTGATCACAACCCCCACGGGAGCCGAGGCGGCTCAGCTCGCGAAAAGTCTGGTCGAGGAGCGGCTGGCGGCCTGTGTGAATATCGTGCCGGGGATCCAGTCGTTCTTCCACTGGGAAGGCCGGCTTCAGGAAGAGACGGAGAATCTCCTGGTCGTGAAGACTGAACGCAGCCGGTACCCCGCGCTCGAGGCGCGGGTGAAGGCGCTCCACTCCTACACCGTGCCGGAGATCCTCGCGCTTCCGGTCGAGCGAGGATCGCCGCCGTATATCCAGTGGGTCCGTCAACACGTTCTTCCCGAAGGGGGGTGATTCCTCTGACGAAAAACGATCTGCTGAACGCTGTCGCAGCGCATGGTCTGTCCAAGCGGCAATCACTGACCGCGGTCGAGTCGGTCTTCGACATCATCCTGCGTTCGTTCGAACGGAGCGAGGACGTCAAGATCGTTGGCTTCGGCCACTTCCGGATCAGAAAGAAGGCGTCGCGCCGGGGGCGTAATCCTCAGACCGGGGATAGCATCGAGATCACGGCCCGGAAGGTCCTGACATTCAAGCCGAGCAAAGGGTTAAAGGCCAAGATCAACGCCGCGTGACCGCCATGGGCATGGCCCAAGAGATTCCCGACAAGCTCTACTACCGCATCGGGGAGGTCGCGGAGATCACCGATGTGCCGGCCTACGTGCTTCGGTATTGGGAGTCGGAGTTCAAGCTCCTCAGGCCGAAGAAAAACGAGGCGGGCCAGCGTCTCTATCGGCGCAAGGAAGTGGACCTGATCCTGAAGATCAAAAGCCTGCTCTACGAAGAGCGCCTGACGCTGGAGGGGGCAAAAAAGCGGCTGGCCGAGGACCAAAAGGACCGGCGGCAGCTCGAGATCGGCGTTCGCCAGGCCGTGGTCGATGCCACGCTCCGCCGCCTGCGCCAGCGGCTGGACGGCCTCCGCGCCCGTCTCAGCGTTGACCGGCCCCGTTAGCAGAATTGCTGTCACCCATGGCGCGCTAGTCCGCTTCCGCGCAATCTAGGGCCTATTCTTTCCTTGACGCCTCTTCCATAACTGTGTAGATTTTCGTGAGTCGGGGCGTGGCGCAGCCTGGTAGCGCACTGGCATGGGGGGCCAGGGGTCGCTGGTTCAAATCCAGTCGCCCCGACCAGTTTTCTAGTGCCGTCGCGATAAGCGTCGCAGCTCGTCGTTCTCGGTCGTCGGAACCCCTCAACGTATGCCGCATACGCCTCCGGGTTCCTCCTCCCTCGGGCCTCGATCTGCTCGCTTCTCGCCACGGCACATGTGGCTGTCAAGACCAAAGTCTGACAAAACCGTGCAGAGGTGGGCGAACGAACATGCAGATCCCAGGGATCTGCGATTTTTTTTCATTGATTGCAGTGCGGGCGCCCCGGGCTGCGCCACGCCTGCGCTAGACGAGAAGGGGAGTTGTGGCGAAGAAGGCTGTTTCGATCCTGGTCACCAACGACGACGGGATCATGGCTCCTGGTCTCGCGGCGCTCGCCAGCGCGGTCAGCGGGCTCGGGACGGTCTATGTGGTGGCGCCGGATCGGGAGCGAAGCACGATCGGCCACGCGCTGACGCTGCACCGCCCGTTGAGAGTCGAGCCGTTGTCTGAGCGTCAGGTGTCGGTGAATGGAACCCCGTCGGATTGCGTGAATCTTGCGCTTCTCGGCCTCCTGCCAGAGAAGCCGGCGCTTGTCGTTGCCGGAATCAATCACGGCGAGAATCTCGGGGATGACGTGACCTATTCCGGCACAGTCTCCGCAGCCATGGAGGGGACGCTTCTGGGTGTTCCCTCCATCGCGTTCTCGCTGGCCGGCGAAGATCACCGGATGTTTACCGAAGCCGGTCGCGTGGCCCGAACCCTCGCTGAGCTCGTGCTGCGAGAGGGCTTGCCAAGGAAGACATTGCTGAACGTCAATATCCCCGCCGGAGTTCCGAAAGGCGTTCGGTTCACACGGCTGGGGCATCGAGTGTACAGTGAGACCGTGAGGAAAGAAATTGATCCGAGGGGAAAGGCGCACTACTGGGTTGGGGCAGGGCCACCGCTCTGGGAGAGGGAAGAGGACAGCGACATGACCGCGGTGCACGACGGGTATGTCTCGGTCACGCCGCTTCACATGGATCTGACTGACCACCAGATGCTTCATAAGATGGCTGGTTGGCAGGACGCTCTGGCCACCAAGCGCTCGCCTCACCCTGGAAAACGGCGCCTGACACGCGCCAAGCGCACCGGCTCGCGATGAATCGTGAGCCTTTCGACTGGAGGGAGGCGCGCTATGCCAAAGAGCGAGAGCGGATGGTAGAGGAGCAGCTCATCGGGCGCGGAATCGCTGACCAGCGACTGCTGGACGCGATGCGGCGGCTGCCCCGACATTTGTTCGTGGAGGAGGCGCTCCGAGATCGCGCGTACGGGGACCATCCGCTCCCTATTGGGGAAGGACAGACCATCTCGCAGCCCTACATGGTGGCGCTGATGGTCCAGCTCCTGCGACTCACCGGGGCGGAGAAGGTGCTGGAGGTCGGAACTGGATCGGGATATCAGACCGCGGTGCTCGCTTCACTGGCGCGCCGGGTCTGCACCGTGGAACGCATTCCGGGTCTCGCTGAACGGGCGCGGAGAATCTTGGAGCAGCTCGGCTTCACCAACGTCCTGGTCCGAGTGGCCGATGGCACGCTGGGCTGGCCTGACGAGTCCCCCTTCGACCGGATCATCGTCTCAGCCGCGGGACCGGAAACCCCGGAGCCGTTAAAGGGCCAGTTGGCGGACCGCGGGCGGCTGGTGATCCCGATTGGAACCCCGGCATCGCAGACGCTGTATGTCTTGGACCGCGCGGGGGACGAGATTCGCACCACGAAAGATGCCGGGTGTGTTTTTGTAAAATTGGTCGGGAAGTACGCGTGGACCGAGTAACCCATCGGAGACGCCATCTCGGTCGTCTGAGTCGGCCGAGGGACGGATCTTCCGCGGGGTTGCGCTGCTGAGGCCAGCACGCGAACATAGAAAAAACCGAACGGAAGGGCCTGATGAAGTTAAAATGCTATGGATCGGGGCGTAGCGCAGCCTGGTAGCGCGCCTGCTTCGGGAGCAGGAGGTCGCTGGTTCAAGTCCAGTCGCCCCGACCAAACTTCTTATTGGCAAATCGGGGTCGTTGGAGGAGGAGAGGGCTCGCCTCCCGTGCTGAGCCTGGCTGAAGAGGTGGGGGAGCGGATCGCCGCCGCAGGAGCCATCTTGGTGTGCGGGGGGCTCCGCGGCGTGATGGAAGCTTCTGCCAGGGGAGCCCACGAGGGTGGCGGACTGACAGTGGGCATCCTCCCTGGCGGTGAACACGGGGATGCAAACCCGTTCATCGACGTCCGTATCGTCACCAACCTCGGCGAGGCCAGGAACGTGGTGGTCGTCCGCTCGTCCCACGCGATGATCGCGCTCCCCGGGGAGTATGGCACGCTGTCTGAGGTCGCGCTTGCGCTCAAGACCGGGGTTCCGGTTGTGGGGCTTGGCGCCTGGACACAGTTCCAGGGTGTGGTGAGCGTCAAGACCGCAGAAGAAGCCGTGGCGCACGCCCTCCAGCTCGCCCAGCGCGCCGGTCTTCGGGTCCGGTGAATAGAATCGGCGCTTCGGTTGCTGCGGAAATTCTTATTGAAGGGGAGGTTCAGGGGGTCGGGTACCGGGCCTACGCCCAGAGAAAGGCTCTGGCTCTAGGACTCACCGGCTACGCCATGAATCTTCGAAGCGGCGCTGTGAAGCTGCACGTGGAAGGGGCACGAGAGATTATTGAAGCGCTCTTGACGGAACTTGAACAGGGACCGCCCTCGGGACGGGTGACCAACTGCTCGGTGCAGTGGGGTCCGCCAACCCACAGATACCGCTCCTTTTCCATCCGGTCGACCGAGTAAGACGGTCTCGGCCCTGGAGTGGTGGAGCCCGTTTCCCACTGCGCGAGAGCGCGCCTCAGGCAGCCACTGCGCGAAAACGAGGAGGCTGACGAGGAGGATGGAAAGCTGTGGAGATACAAGAGCCGTCAGACGACCTCGAAGAGATTGAAGACGACGATATCGACGAGGGGGAAGCGAACGAGACCGAAGCGGTCGACCCCGCCCAGATTTCGCGCCCTCAAACGGCCGCGGAGCGCGAGCAAGCGCTCCTCCAGCGCTATCTGGCCGAGATCGGGCGCCTGCCCCGTCTGACGCGTGAAGAGGAACATGCAGTTGCGGAGCGTGTCCGGCAGGGGGATGAAGAGGCGCGGCGCACGCTGATCGAGGCGAATCTTCGGTTGGTGCTGCAGCTCGCCCGGCGCTACGTCGGACGCGGTCTCCCGTTCATGGATCTCATTGAGGAAGGGAACATCGGCTTGATGCACGCGACCACTCGCTACCTTCCAGATCGAGGCACAAGGTTCTCCACGTACGCCGCGTGGTGGATACGTCAGGCGATCACGCGAGGCCTGCAGAACCAGGCGAGACTCATTCGGCTGCCCGTGCATGTGGAGGTTCTGCTGGGCCGGTATGTGAAGGCACGGGAGGAACTCAACAAAAGGCTCGGGCGCCCGCCTTCGCTCGCCGAAGTAGCGGAGAGCCTGTCGGTCCCGGTGGAGGACCTGGCGCTCGTTGAGGCGGTCAGCCGCCGCCCTGTTTCGATTGAGGCGTCGCTCAGTGACAGGGGTGGAGGGGTAGTCGGCCACCGCACTGAGGACAAGGAGGCCCCGCTGTCCGATGAAGCTCCCGCGGCCCAGCCAAGACCGGCATGGGGTGAGCTGCTCCCACAGCTTCGACCGAAAGAACGGCTCGTGCTGGAGTGTCGATTCGGGCTCAACGGACGGGAACCAATGACGCTCGAAGCGATCGGGAGAGAGCTCGGGCTCACAAAAGAACGAGTCCGACAGATTGAATCGTCCGGGCTTCGCGCGCTGCGCGTGCTCTTGAAAGAGCCGAATCTGTAGCGCCCCAACTTTTCGCAGGGTGTGAACACCCCATGGCGGCGCCAGGCTGTTGGGTGAGTCTGACTGCCCCCGTAGCTCAGTAGGATAGAGCAGCGGTTTCCTAAACCGTGTGTCGCCTGTTCGATTCAGGCCGGGGGCACCAATAATAAACGCTGAGGAAAAGGCCTCTCGCATTTGACACCATCACTCATCATCCTCTAGAGTGAGGCTCGTGGAAGCGGTCTTCTTTTACTCACCGCTGCTCACGGGGCTGCTCCTGACCGCCGCCGCAGCTGGCATCGCTGTCGGAATTCGGACCTTTCAACGTTGCCCACACTGCGGGTGGGTGGTGAAGCGGGTCTTTCGCGGCTGGAAGCGATGTCACCACTGCGGACGCCAGTATCGAAAGGGCCTCAGGTTCAGGCTTCTCTAGCACGAAGCGGAGCGTGAAGACGCGATGATCAAATTTCCGGCGATCACGGAAGGTGACACGTGGTGGCGATGGATTGCAATCGGCAGCGGCGCTCTCCTCGTGTGTGTGCTGCTCGGGGCCGGCGGATGGTACTGGTGGAGCCGCGCTCAAGAAGCTTCGCTGGATGCGTTTTCTGGCGCGGCCCAACTGTATCGCGAGGTGACCACTGAGTGTAAGCTCGACAAGGCCGGGGACGCGAGGCGCCTCCTCGAAGAATTTCTTGCCAAGCACTCGCGAACTCCTGCCGCTCCTCTGGCGGCGTACTACCTCGCGAATCTCCACTATCGGGCGCAGGCGTACGAAACAGCCCGTGCCGCGTTTCAGCAGGCCCTCCAGCGGGGAGCAAAAGGAGACCTCGCGCTGCTCTCCCAGGTGGGAATCGCGTACTCGTGGGAGAGTGAGGGGCAGTACGCCAACGCCCGTCGCGCGTACGAGGGGACGTTGGCGCAATTAACGCCAACCCATTTCCTCTATGAAGAGGTCGGCATGGCCCTAGCCAGAATGCAGGAGCTTCAGAAGGAACTTCCACTTGCCCTCGACACGTACCGGCGCTTGCTCAAAGAGCATCCTGGGAGCCGTCGAGCCGATGAGATCCGCTCGAGGATTGCGGTGCTTGAGGGAGTGCAGCGTCGGCAGTAGCGCTTCCCGGTATCCCTTCTCGTAAAACAATCGACATCCCGTAACACCCAACCTCAGTAGCTGTCACTTTCTCGTTTTCTTTCCGCAATTCCGCGCCTCGGATCGCCTGTAGGGCACTGCACCTTGCCTTTCGAGTAAATCTTGAACGTCCGATAAGAGAGATTATGTCAAATCATGAGCGAGCATTCTCGATAAAGCTCAACATGCTTGGCAACGCTCCGATCGGCCGAAAACTCCGCTGTAGCGTGTCACGCAGAACTGGAATTTGTGGCGCGAAAACTGGAATTTGTCCGCCCCCTGTCTTAAGGGTTGTGGGTTAAGCCGCCTAGGAATAAAGCAAAAGGGTGGTTTCAGCATTTTTTCAGTGGTTCTGACGGCTAGAACTGGAAAAAGTACCACCGCCTGACCTCCCTATTTGAGCCGTGAGCCTGGCCGTGGGAGCTTTGGGAAGCGCCGGTGGAAGATCCTTTAAAGGCCATTTGACGCCTTATCTCAACGCACGCCGGAGCGCGTCAAGCATCTGCGGTATCTGACCCCGGCGAATGGCATCGGCCAGGCGCTGATCGAGGTCGTGATCGCTGCCAGATTTTCCTGGCGCCGGCTTGATCTCAGCGATCTGACGCAAGCGATCAAGCAGCGCGTCGAGACTGCGAGCCGCCGTTAGTGCCGCGTCCGACAGTGCCATTTAAAATTCCTCTTCAAACACCGTGGGGGCTTGGAGCCTGACCGCGTTCGACAAGTTGGCGATGGCTCGGGCAGCTTGGTTGGAGCTGGCGATGATCTGGAGCAGCCTGGCGTTCAGCGCATTGAGGCGGCCGTCTGCGGTCGATATGGCGGACCCCATCTCGTCGAGCCGCTGGCCTAGAAGTCTGAACTCGCCGGCAGGCCCGGTCGCGGCCGGGCCAAGTGCAGCTAGGTTTTGTCTGGCCGTTTCTACCTGCGAGGCGAAGCCGCCGAGCTCCAGCGAGCGCAGGCGGTTGTTCACGAGGTCAATGACCGCCGGCGCGTTTGAAAACTCGGTCTTCAAATCGCCAATGCGATTGGCCAGCTCCTGGGAGTGGCGCGCAATCTCTGGCTCCAGATCTCGGAACGACACTCCGGATTGCTGAGCTTCGGCGAAGGCGTCCGACATCTTCCTGGTGTCAGCCTCGATCCCACGGATCTTCTCAAGCCCCTGGAAGAAGCCGCCCTGAATGCCCTGGCGGCCGGCCGCCTCTGCGGCTCGCGGAAACAGGCCTTTTTCTGGATCTCGGAGCGCTTGCCCCTCTGACTGGATCGCGGCGAGCGCTTTCGCGTGGGTCTCCTGGATGAGCTGAAGCTTCATCGCCTCGGCTTGCTCGCGGTCCTTAACCTCAAGCCCGATTGCGGTGTGGCGCGACTCGAACTCGAACTGGATCTGCTGAAGCCGCTGCGCCGTGGACACGCGGCTTGCCTCAGCCAGACGGCCCTCGCCCTCGAGCGTGATCTGCTGGGTCGATAGCTCGGCCTGCCGGCGCGAGTTTGAGGCTTCAAGGAACTGGCTTTGCGCCTTGATCGCCTTCTCGGCGTTTTGCTGGTTGATCTCGTCGATCCTGGCGCCGGTCTCAGAGGCCAGGCGAATATTTTCCGCTTGAAACTTCCGCTCGGCCTCGGCTTTTAAATTGGTCACGTCGATTCCCTTGACACCAAGACGGGCGATCTCGACATCCTTTTCCCGCTTCGCCAGCTCGATGAGCTTCATTTTCGACGCGAACTGCTCTTCAACCGCAGCAGCATCCTGGCCGGCATTGCGGAGGCGTAACTGCGTGACGGCTGACTCGTCCTCGATGATGCTGCGCCGCAAGTCGCGTGAGAGACGGCCACGCTCGGCCAGCACCACTTGAAATTTGCGCTCCGCCTCCACGGTCTTTTCGAGTCGCTCAATGATTGAGTCTGCGGTCTCTCCGAACTCGATCAAATCGCGGATGGTCTCACCGATCTGAAAGCCGAGCTTGAATGCCTCCACCCCTAAGAATGCGGCGCCCAGTGCTTGCAGCGCTCCGCTGGCCACCTTCGATTTACCTGCGAGCTCCCCAATGGCTCCAGATAGGCGGGGACTGATCTGAGCGACTTGGCTCAAACCCTCCTGAGCAAACGCGGCAGAGCGACGATTGCTGAGATCAAACGCTTCTCCGCCCCTCTTCGTCGTGCCTGTCAACCGGTCGAGATGCGTCTCGGTCTCGCGGATCGCTGGGAGTGCCGTCGTCTGACCAGTTATCACGATCGACAGCTCAAGTCCTTCAGCCATCTCTATCTCCCCTTCTCGCGCTGCTCGTGCAGCTCGCGGTACAGCTCGATGTGCTTTGCCACGCTCTGCTCGGTGGAACACTCTTTCTCGGCGACCTCCCGAGCGGCACGGCCCATTTGATCGCGCTTGGAGTCGCCGGTCAGGAGCGCATGAACCGCCGAGGCAAACAGGCCGGTCGAGGCCGGCAGCAGCAGCCCGGTTACTCCATCGCGCACGACTTCATCGACGCCACAAGCGCGCACGGCAACCACCGGGAGGCCGGATGCATGGGCCTCGGCGATCACGAGCCCCTGGGTTTCAGTTTCGGAAGCGAAGACAAAGAGATCCGCCGCTCGGTAGTATTCTGCCGTTCTCTCTTGAGGGACAGACCCCACGAACAGAATCTTCGTATCAAGCCGGAGCCGCGATGCCACGCGCTTCAGGCGCCCCTCTTCGGTCCCGCTCCCCACGAGGACGAGGCGGGCGGCTGGAAGCCGGTACGCGATGCCCTCGAATGCGCGCAGGAGAAAGTCGAGGTTCTTCTCTCGATCGAGCCGCCCGACAGAGAGCAGGATCGGCGCTTCAGCAGGAAGCCCGAGTCGGTCCCTTGCGAGGAGGCGATCGCCAGGAGCGAAGCGCTTGAGGTCCAAGCCAGTCGGCACCACTTCGATTCGGCTGGTCACGCCGAGCTGGTGGATGAGCTTCGCCGCTCCGTGAGACGGGGCAATCACAAGATCGGCCTGGTTTGAAAATCTCACGCTTCGATTGATCGCCTGTCGCTGCACCACGCGCTGGACGAAGGGCACGTAGTGGGCATACTTCTCATATCGGGTGTGGTAGGTGAAGATTAACGGGCGCCGGAACTGCGTGGCAAGACGTCGGGCGGTCTGTCCCAACAGAAACGGGTGGTGGGCGTGGAAGATGCCGAGGTCAAGCGCTCGGACCTTGGTTGGGAGGCCAGGCCACACGGGAAGCGCGAGGGAAAAACCCGGATAGGTCAGCGCTGGGATCGAGGGCGCTCGAAATACTGTCGCTGAGGTCTCCGTGGATCCACGAGCCCGAGGCGCAAAGACGTAAGCCGGGTGACCGCGCTGCTCCAGCCCTGCCCTGAGGGCTTCAACCGCGTGAGGTACGCCGCCCCGCATCGGGAGGTAGTTGTTGGTGAAGAGGCCCACGCGCATCATTAGGCTTACGCTCGTTCGCCGGCGCGCCGTCGCTCCTCATCCAGAATCATCAAGCCCTCAGTCTCCAGCCAGGTCAGCATCTGCACTCTCAAGAGTCCCGCCCCACGCCGGCGGTCGAGCTCGGCCAGGTGGTCGATAAAGCGCACCCACGGGAGCCACGGCTTCGGCTCGCGCTCCTCCGTGGGCAAGCCCATCGCCTCATCGAGCGCGCCCCACGCCGCTTCGTCTTGCCGCGCTGCGCGGATGACGGCGCGTAGCGCGGCCCTCAGCCCAGACGGGCCGTCCAGCACCTGGTGGCGCACCGCCAGGAGCGCGCGCACTGCCAGATATTTATAGTGCCTGGGGATCTTCTGCTTCCAGTCCTCGCGCTTCATCACGGGCTCACCTTCCCAGAGATGCTGGTCGTCCACGCGCTGGATGCACGTCTCCCACAGTCGAAGCTCAGCGGCCATCGGGTCCGCCGGCATCGCCTGGCTGTTCCGCAGCAGATAGGCCGATTCAATGCGCCTGTACTCGATCCAGTCGGCATCGGATGGCTGGCGGAAGGTGTGCCGCAGCTCGTAGCGCTTCCCCCGAGACTCGTCCTCGATGATGACATCAATCGTCTCCAGCGCCAGCTCGAAGCCCTTGCCCTCGTCCATGGTCTGGTCGGCACGGGCGGGATCTTTAATGATCCGTCAACACTCACACGCCGGCGGGTTCTGGGGGAACGGTATAGCTGCGGACCGCGACCAGGGCGCGCGCCGCAATATACTTGTGCTGCGCCGGGATCTTCTCTTTCCAGTCCGGGCGCTTCGTGACCGGCTCGCCCTGCCAGAGATAGAGATCATCCACGTTCTCAATGCACGCCGCCCACAGCTTCAGCTCGGCCTCCACCGGGGATGAGGAGCGGATGTACTCCAAATAATCCTGGTCCTTCGGGCGGAATGTGTGCTTCAGGGTCATCAGCTCGGATCTGGTACGATCCTCGATGGTCACCACGACCGGCTTCTGCTCTGAGAGTTCAAGGCCCTGCTGTTCCATCAGTCCCTCCGCTCCCCTTTCAGGTAGCCAAATAACCCAATCATCATGTTCTCGAAGATATCGCGCAAGAGGATGAACGAGCCGCGATCCAGCTCCCGAAGGACCCCCATTCGCGTGACCCCCCACGGATAGTGCTGCCAGCCATATTCCCGTCTGAGGCTTTGGATGGCGCTGTCCTCTGCGGCAGCTTTTTGGAGCGCCTCAGCAGCCGACGCCAGGTGACGGGCTGCAACGGCGAGCTGCTCGTCCCGCGATCGCTCGTGAGCGGCGGCTTGCGCCTTCGCTTGCGCCTTCCTCGCTTCGGCCTCACGAGCCGCTGCATCCGCATGCAACGGCTCCAGCGCGTCACGAATCGCCTGCTGACGCGCTAAGAGCTTCTCTGCCTCATCGAGCGCGGCTTCGAACTGGGCTACCTGATGGCCAGCGGCAGACACCCCGAGCACCACGTGCGCCCGTGCCCCGCCCAGCTTCTCCCGAAGCTCGGAAACGCGAACGCGGGCGGCTTCGACCTCCTGGTCGAGCTGCGCCTTTCGCTCGTCAAGCTGCTCCGTCGTGACTTCAATCTCTTCGGTCTGTTGTGCCTGCATGATTGCGTGTCTCCTTTTCATTTACTCTGAGAGATCATCGTCGATGCCTTCCTCCATCTCGTCTCTACGGCTTTGGATGTAGCAGAGCGACTGCTGGCGCGCCAGGCGGCTCTCCGCCTCATGGAGATCCGCTTCAATCCGCGTCACCTGATCGCCGGCGCCAGGCACGCCCAGAACTTCCTGAGTGCGTGCGGCAGCCAGTGCCGCACGCGCTTGCTCCACTCGCTCGCGGGCGGCTTCAAGCTCCCAGTCGAGCCGCTCCCGGGGCTTGTCAGGGTCCGCGTCCCTGCGGTTCTCCAGTGCGAGAAGCCTCAACGTCGCTTCTTCCACGTCAACACCGAATCCCAGAGCCTCAGGAAGCAGGTGCACGCGATGGAGGTTTTCGGCCAGGAAAATGGCCGAGAGCCTGAACTGGGACGGGTGCCCGGAGATGATCTTCACCGACAGGAATTCCCACCCGAGCGCTTTGGCCGCCTCGTAGCGACGCCGGCCCGCAAGCAAGGCGTAGCGCGTCTCCCCCGTGGGCACGACCAGCACGTTATGCAGTTGCCCCACCAGCTCCAGGCTTCGCTGAAGGCGCAGGTCCGCCAGGGGTTCAGCGCGTTGAAGCCAGGGGGCGATGATGCGCGGGCAGTAGATCCACTCGATCGGGATGATCCGATCCTGGTAGAGCATCGGGATCATTGTACTCTCGTTCCGCTACCCGGCTCCGTTGACATCACGCCGCCGCCACCTTACGAAGTCTTCTGGGAACTTTAAAGCGCCTCGCCGGATTCAGGAACAGCGCCTTCCGGTGGGCGATGCGCTCCTGTCGCGCCAGCCGCCACAGCCCGACGGGGAGCTTGAGAAATCGGAGCAGCGCCAACGCCTTGTCTCGGCTCGAGGGGAGCCGCGTTCCGTGCTCGAAAGGATTCAGGTTGCCGATCCCAACGGCCTTTGAGACGGCGGGCTGGCTCAGCCCCAGCTCGATCCTTCGGCGCCGGCAGTGCTGCATGAAGGTCAGCGGGCCGCGCACGCGGCCGAGGATCCGGTCTCGCCGGCAGCGCTCTCCCAGCCACGCTGAAAGCGCGGCGCCGCGAGGGAGCCGGTAGGCTCGGACGAACCGATCCGCGTAGGCCCGCTTGATGATCCGCTTCCCCAGCTCGGTCTCCGAGACAAACTGCGGCGTGCAGCCGATAAGCTTGCCCATCTCCCTGATAGTCAGGTCGCGGTCAAGCCGGGCCTCGCGGAGCATCCGCCCGAACTCAGGCATCCTCGTTTGAAGCGCCATCACACGTTACCTCTCGAGTAAAGGTGAGCGGCCGGCTTGGACTTGCGTGATCTCAAGTCTGTCCTGCGGCCCCTGGCACAAATGGCGAAACACCCAAGGGGGGGGCAAAGGAGGTGCCCCGATGAACACGGGCGCCATTTCTCCCCTCGCCAGCGCGTCTGGCTCGTCCGCTCACTCATCGGTCTCACCTATACGGGAACCGCCTCGGCCATCAGATGGCCGTTGCTCTTCTTCTCCGCGATCCGCAGAACGGTTCCCTGGGTCAGCGCCTCCTCACATTCCTCCAGCAACCGCAGCACCTCATGGCCGTTTTTGAAGCTGAGGTCGAAGGCCAGGGACTCAACTTCCTGGACGCTCCTCACCTCCCGCTCTCGGAAGCTCTTCGCCGGCGCGTCGATCTGGTCCTGGAGCTGGCGGATCGCCCAGCACAGCTCACGCTCACGCTCGCACAGCGCCTTCAGCTCCGCATTCTTCGTTTTGATCTCTCCCTCGAGCGAGGCCAGCGCGCCCTTGAGCCCGTCCCGCTCCTCCGCCAGCTCGGTCCGCTTGAGATCCCGCCGTGTGGCGTCCAGGTCCCGGATCGCCAGCGTCAGCCCGAGCAGATGCTCTTCGAGGTCGCGGATCTCCTTCTCAACGGCTTCAAGTGGGGCGCGATCGGGTTTTAAACGGCCTTCAATGATTGCGATCGAGAGGGCCTGATGATACCCAGCCCCCATCTCTGCCGCATGGCGTCTCAGCGCCCGTCGCTCGTCGAACGCCTCCCGCAGCCGCTGGCTCAGCGTGGCCATGAGGGTCTCGGTTTCTTTCGAGGTGCTGGGTGTGCTGCCAGATCGTTCTCCCTTTGTCATTGCTCTCCTCCTTTGATCGTGCGGGGTCACCGCAGCAGTTCCTCGATCGCGCGCCGTGTGCTCTCGTCCAGGTTCTTGCAGGTCTCGAAAATGCTCTGCTTCACCGCCTGGGTGTAGGACAGCTTGGGGTTCGCGCCGATCTCGCGCTCGGCCCCCTCGAAGATCCGGCTTCGGGCCTCAGAGATGTAGCGCTCGCAGAGCTTGTGATCGGCCATCGTCACCCGCGTGAACGCGTCGCTATACGTCAGGACGGGCTCCTTCGCCATCTCGGCAAAGCACCGGCGCTGGATCTCCTCCGCCGCGCTCTTGCCGGCTGCGGCTGCGTGCGCGCCTCCCGTGCGGCTCGGGTTCCGAGCCTCGAAGAGGTACTGCTCCGCAAGATTCCGGTCGGCCGCCGTCACCCGCTGGAACGCGTCACCATAGGTGAGATTGGAGTCCCGCGCCATCTCGGCGAAGCACCGCCGCTGGATCTCCTCCGCAGCACTGTTCTGGTTCATATCCTTCACATAGCCTCCTCTCGGCTGAGATGCGCGCAGCGTCTCAGACCACAGCACGCCGCGAACAAAGTCAGAGCTTCCCCAGTTCATTATCCGCATCGCTTCCCCCACGTGTTTTCACATCGAAGCTTCTCGGCCAGCTCCGGGTCTTCCCTCATCACTCGCCTTATCGCCTCTCCGTAGGGCACCATCCGGTCTTTGTCGATGATGCGATCAGCCCGCTCTATGACCTGCTTGAGGTACGCTTTATCTGTCGCCATTACGCTGCCCCCTCCTTCTCCGTGGGTGGCTGCTTCTGATTTTCTGGCCGGTGGGCGATCACCCAGTCCACCAGCCAGGTCCGGGCCACATGCCGGATGTGGGCCAGGTGCTCCTTCTTGGTCATCCTGGGTGGCCGCGCTTTGTTCAGGAGCTTTCTCCCCCTGCGTCGGGCTTCCTTGTCAAAGGCCCTCCGACACTTGATAGAACAGAACCGCTGCCGTTTGCCTTTAGGCCAAGGGGTAAAGGGCACCCCGCAGGGTTGGTATTGGCAGACCCGAGAAAGTCCCTCCACGTAAACGCGCGCGTTTAGGATCGCCGTATCCTCAGCCATCCCGAGCCACTAAAGACTCCAGGGAATACCCTGATAGCCCCCCTGCCCTCTCTTTTGCTCCGGTCCCAGTCAAATCATTCATTCCAGGCGCCCAAAGAAAAACCCCCATCCCCCGCATGCGGGACAGGGGTTTTTCTCGGCTCGAAGCCCCCGCCAGGGCGCGACCCCGGCAGGTGGGCGCATCTCAGGGCGTCATCCTGTCCTGGCTTGATGGCCTTCCTCTCGCTTCAAGATAGCCCTCACGGCCTCGATGCATTTCGCCGCCTCCGTGCTTGTCCTGGGCGACGGCCTCCCGATCGCCTTTCGAACCACCCCTTCCCAGCGAGCCTGTGACCAGCCAAGCTGAGCGATCAGCTCGGCCAGGCGCTTCATCTGCCACGGCGTCACCAGCCTGGTCACGCCAGGCTGGAGCGGCTCAAGCCGTCTCCCCTGCCCCGACGCTCCCAGCTCCACCAGCCCGTCGATCAGTTTGATCCCTTCCTTGGCAGTGAGCGCCCGGACCGAACTCTTTCCGGTCTTCTCAGCCACCAGGGCGTGGAGCGCCTCACCGTCCATCCCCAGCTCTCGGGCCTGAGCCCAGAGCTTGACGATCTGCTTTCTGCTGATCGGCTGCGTCAGGTTCATCGCCGCGCCCTCCTGGCCGGTTTCATCACAATTGAGACATCGGCCTTGGTGGCAGAGAAGCCATTATCGCCAATCCCAATGATGCCCCGCTGCGCCAGCGAGACGAATCGATCATCACCGATGATCACGTGGTCATGAATGCGGAGATCCATCAACCGAGCGCACTCGCAGAGCTGGCGGGTAAGCCGGACATCCTCCCCGCTCGGCGTGGGATCCCCGGATGGATGATTGTGAACCAGAACGAGATGCGCCGCGCTGGCCATAATCGCGCCTCTGAAGATCTCTCTAGGGTGCACCAGCGAAGCGCTCAGCGTGCCCCTCGAAACCTCCGCCACGCTCTGCAAGATGTTCTGAGCATTCAGATGGAGCACGCAGAAGACCTCTTGCGGCTCATCGATGAGGTGCCGCATCAGACGCCACACGTCTTCGGGATGCCCCACGCACAGCCCCAGCGGGCTATCCTCCGGCACAGGTCGGCGCCTGAACTTCAACACCAACTCCTTCACGTAGCGCTCACTTGCCATGATTCCCCGCTGTCGGATACCTGAACTCTTTCTCTCGCTTCCTTTGCTCCAGTATTTCGTGGTACACCCTGGCGTTCATCGCCATGAAGACCCCACCAGACTCCTCGTCCAGGTCCTCGAAGTTGATCCTTTGGACCAACTGCTCGAAATTCTCGCGGCCCACCTCTTTCACGAGTTGCACCATGCGCCGGAAGAGCACACTGAAGCGCGGGTCGATCGGCGTTGCCACAGGCTTAGACGGCTTCGCTCGGCCTTTCCGTCCCGTCCCCTTCTTTTTGGCGCGTCTCATCGAGCAATCCTCCTGCCTGCCGGAACTTCAGCAGGCCGCGCCGGGCAGTTACGTTCGATCTTCTTGAGCACCGCGACCAGCTTCCCCGACTCCTTCGTCGTCAGCTCGCTCACATCCCGCGTCCGCAGATCCGAGCAGCACTCCGCGAGATCAAAGACCTGATCCGTCCTCAAACCAATCCTCCCCGCCACCGCAAAAACCAACCGCTGCTGCCCCGGACTAATCATCCCCGCTGGTTGCATCCGTTCGGGCACAACCGCCAGCCACGAGTGAGAGGCGCGTCTGGCGACCATCGCTGCCCGCAGTTGAGACACTTGAGCATTACTCTGCTCGCGTCCAACAGCTCAACGCCCACCCGCTTCAACTCACGAGCCTTCTGTTTCGCCCACTGCTCGAATTCTCGAGTCATGGCTCAGCCTCCCCCCGTTCCCTCAAGCTCTTGAACCCCAGCGCGTTCTTGACGAGCAGCGCTCCGTAGTAGCCTTCGTCCATCCCGGCTCTCTCGACCACACGATCCACCCGCCGCTCCCCAAGCTCCTCAGCCAACCGGATCGTCCTGCGATAGAACGCTCCAAGCAGCTCCTCCGCGGCGCGCCGGCGCACCACCCGCTTACGCACTCGCCCTCTCGAACGAGTCTTCACGCGACAGACAACGCCCCCGTCCCGATAAAGCTCGCCACACCCTCCAGGTCTTCCATCGTGGGCCGTCGCTTGTGCTGTTGCGTCTCAATCATCGAGGCGGTGAGGCGCGCGATATTGATCACAGTCCGCACGCCGCCTACCCCAAGGGCTTTCTTGTGGAGGTACTCCACGATTTCTGGCGTCGCCTCACCCAGGATCTCTTGACTGATGAGCTTGACATCCGAAACTCCGAGATGGTCGTTAAGATCCCTAAAATACTGAACCCGACTCTGTAACTGGGGAAATCTCGAAGCTCGGCGGTGGATCGTGGGATTGCCGCACAGGACCAAGCCCATCCCAGTGCGATCATGCAGACTCTGAAGTTCAGAGAGAGCTTTGTCGGAGGCGTGGTGTGCCTCGTCGATAATGGCAACCATGCCGGTGCCTGAGCAGGCTCCGCAAAACCGGCGCTCCAACGCTCGCAGGGTCCCACTCTCGGAAAGACGGCGTGCGGCACAGAGTTCTTCAAGAAGTCCCTTAGCAGAAGCCGTGGCGGGACTCTCAGTGACCATGATGGAGGCGCCGGGATGATCCAACGCGTATTGCCGCAAGGCCCGTGTCTTCCCGACGCCAGGATCGCCAACGACGATACAAATCACACCATGTTGGTGAGCGAACTCGGCTGCCGCGTAGGTTTCTTTTGCGGGCCGAGTCCTGACGAAAGGAATCTCGTTCCCCGTCGCCAGCCGTCGCAAATGAGCATCGAGGAATGCCTTTACCTTAAGTCCGATGTCCAACCGCTCTCGATCGTAAGGCGGGCGCCTGTTTTTGAAGTTCGACAATACTGCAGTGCCAAGATCCGTACCTTTCGCTACCTGCCCGAGCCTCAATACACCGCGCTGAATTAGCGATTCGAGCCGGGCCGCTTGAGCCGCGCAGTCGATCTCTCGATCAACAGATTCCAGGTCCGCCGTTCCGAGCGCTTCATTCATCGTAGTACCCTAGTTGCTTGCCAAACTCCTCCATAAGTTCACGCTCCGTCTTGCCCCGTGGCCGCGCCATCGCCGCCACCGCCGCCAGGATCTTGGGGTCACTCGTGGCCTCGCGCTCACGAGCCTGCTTTGCTTTTGCCTCCGCCACGGCTGTAACCTGCGACGCCAACCGCGTCCGAATCGGCCTTACCACCTTGCGGGGTTGCGGCGTTGCTTCAGCTTTGCCCTGCGATAACTGCCCGATCTTCTTCCTGACGCGCAAATATGGGTTGGGCTCTGCCGCCATGTCCTCTCGAATCTCCCGGACTCTCCGAAATGCCCGCCTAGCTTCCTTCCTATTTATCTCGCCAAGCCTGATCTCCTCCTGAGTCGCATGATGGCTGAGGGCTTCCTGTGCGATCGCCAGGCACAGAAATTCATCTTGCAAACTGAAGACGTAGATGAGCCCAGCTTCGGTCGAGTCCGATCTGAAATAGATCTGCTTGCCCTGGTGCTTCATCAGATCCAGAGACCAGAACCTTAAATCATGCCAACGGATGCCTTCTCGAGTGACCTTGGTGGCCTTCGACTGCCGCATCATCAAAAGCATCAGCTCATCCTTGCGTACCGTTCTCACCGGAACATGCTGGATGAGTTCTGCGTAAAGCTCCCCCGGAGACTTTCTATTCATCCCCTGGCCCTCGTGGGGGCGGCGGTTGTAATATTCTTCGAGCCACTGCCCCATGAGAGCATCGACCTGAACGAACGTTGGCACCTGTCCAACGTCCTTCAGCAATAGCTTGAGGTGCTCTGGCTTCTCCGGTGGACTTCCGCCCGTGTAAGTCTCGAAAAGTTTTGAAAATCCCTCTTTCACCGTCAGGTTTGTTCGCTCAACCGGTTTCGACCTGGCCCGGTATGGAAGAGCGAAATGCACCTTCACCCCGAAGTGGCTCAGCGCGGACCGAACCCGTTCGGTGTCAATCTGCAAACGGAGCTTACGCGGCGAACGATTTGAAGTCTCGCCCATTGTCACAGTAAAAGTGCTCGCAGATCCCATGGCTCAGAACCGCCCGACGCCACGCCGCAAGAATGGCATCAGTATTAGGGGGTAAGTCTGACACGAACCACCCAACCGCCTTTCGAGTCCGGAGATCAATGATGAGCGTCAGCCATGGACGGACCGGCCGCCCAAAACGAGAAAGAGCAATAACGTCTAATCGATGATGGTCGCAGCACCAAATCTCGTTCGGCCGGAGGCCCTTGTAGTCACGATCAACGAAAGGCCCGCAGCGATCATCAAAGGCTTTCTCGCCCAGCCGATGCAGAACCTTAGTCGGCTCGGGAATCGATCGTGCAAGGCGGTAAAATGCAGAAATACCGGGAAGCGGTTTCTCCCCGTGATATTCTGCCTTGGTGAACTCATAAGCGAGCGGCACGCTGGGCCGATTCTGATTCAGCCAGTGCTTCAAGAAAATGTCGATAGCATCCGCTGGGATAGTGGTTTCGGATTTTTCATATCCAGGCAGCAGGCCCTCAATTCCCCGCTCCCGATAAAGCCGGCGCCACGTGTAGAGCGTTGACTTCGACAACCTGGCGCCTTGCGCTTTCTTCTCTTTGATGAAGCCAGCCATCACCTC
>DATEAO010000436.1:0-2294 GCA_035288345.1 Candidatus Methylomirabilota bacterium
AGCGAGCAAGAGACGATCCGCTACCACGAGGAGCGCATGAGGGCGCACCTTGGCAATCGTAGCGAAAGCGGACTCGAAATCATCTACTCGGCGAACCTCCACCACGGGTTGCAGCGTCACGCGCAACGCCGGGGCGGCGACCTGCGTCTGCTGATAAAAGCTTGTGGTGACCGGATTGGCCGGATTCCACAGCACGCCGACGCGGGAGAGCCTGGGAATTGCCTGCTTGAGAAGCTCCAGACGTTTTCCTTCTAACTCCGGTCCCAGGATGGTAAACCCCGTGATGTTCCCGCCTGGCCGCGCGAGGCTGGCGACGAGCCCAAGCCGGACAGGATCACCACTTGACGCCATGACGATGGGGATGGCCTTGGTCGCTTGCTTGGCCGCAAGGGTGCCGGGCGTGCCGGTCATCACGATGACATCCGCCTTGAGACTGACCAATTCTGCAGCGAGGCCGGGGAGCCGATCATCCTGCCCCTCCGCCCATCGGTACTCGATGGCGACGGTCTGGCCCTCAATATAGCCGAGGTCTCTGAGCTTCTGTCGGAATGCTTCGACGTAGTGGGGCTCTGTGGAAGGCGAGGAAACGCCCAGGTACCCGATCCGCGGCACCTTCCCCGCCTGCTGCGCATCGGCTGCGAGCGGCGCCGCGAGGATACCGAAGGCGAGCAAAACTATGAGCGCGAGCATTCTCAATCTGGGTGCGTTAGTCTGCTACCACCAGCTTCGTTGGGTGCCGCTGAAGCGATTCCAGGCCGCGCTCGTTGATCACGCAGAGGTTGCCGACCTGGACACTTTTGCGCTGATCTTGCGTGATGACGTTGGGCTGAAGCACAACAGTCTAGCCCGCTTGGAACGCAACGGGATCGGCCCTTCCTTGGTCTGGCGGATCTCTCCTCACGCAGCCGAGAGATCATACACAGGCGCCTGGATTGTCCGTGAGGCTGGCGCCGTGGACCAGAGGAGGCTGTTGAGCTTATCCACGACCCATCCGGCGAAGAGAGTTTCTCCGCAGTGGCTGCATACCTCCGCGGGAACATTTTCGAACACCACCACTTTCTCTTGCCACGTCTGGACGTGACGAACCTTGGCTTCCATCATTAGATGATGGCAAACGGGACACTCACGGCTCATGGTGTTCTCCTCCGCTTCAGATCGACCCATTCTTCTGGATCGGGATCGTATACCGTGATAATAACACCTGAGTGATTCGCCTGCACATGCAGCACACGTCCACGAGCGGTGCGACCGTAGATCAGACAGCTCGGGCGGTACTTATCTGCTGGGTACTCCTCAATGACCTCTGCCTCGGGCTCCAGGATGACGTGTCGCACCTCTTGATCTGTGATTCGCCGCTGCGCCATTCGGCCTTGTGCGTGAACAGTATACCGATGGTCTCCCCGTTGAACCTTGCTCGGATACTTTCAAGCATCGCCTGACGTTGACGGCAGATCGACGCGCTCGAGAGTATCAGCGGCGCTCCTGACGATAGTGGCCTGCAAACGCAAGTTGTCCAGGATAAAGATAGTGTGCGGACAGCTCACTGAATCACCTGGTCGGCGCGGATCAGAATGGACCGCGGGATCGTGAGACCCAGGGCGTTCGCGGTCTTGAGGTTGATCACCAGTTCAAACCTGGTGGGCTGCTCCACGGGGAGATCCGCGGGCTTGGCCCCTCGGAGTATTTTGTCCACGTACGTGGCGGCGCGGCGCCACTGGTCGATGAGGCTCGGCCCGTAGGTCATGAGGCCGCCGGCCTCAGCAAACTCCCTGAACACCGAGATCGCCGGGAGCCGGCCCTTCAATGCGAGCTCGGCGAGGCGTGTTCGGTAGGTAAAAAGCATGGGGCTTTCAAGGATCAGCACGGCCCCAGCACCCTCTCGCGCGATGGATTTGAATGCTCCTTCCAACTCACTCGGGCTCCGCACCTCGAGCTCCCGAAGCTGGATCTTCAGGGATGCCCCTGCGGGTTCCAAGGGCCTTGTCCCGATCGGGCGCATGCTCTGATCCCAGAGCACGGCGACGCGTGAAATCTTCGGAACGGTCTCCTTGAGCAGCTCCAGCCGCTTGTCGAAGTAGAGCTCGAGCGGCACTGCCGTCAACCCGGTCAAGGTGCCCCCGGGCCGCGCAAGGCTGGCGATCAGCGCCTCGGCGACCGGGTCCCCGCTTCCCGCGATCATCACGATCGGGATGGAGGAACCGGCCTTCTTAGCGGCCCGTGTCACCGGTGGTCCCACGGAGATGATGATATCGACCTTGAGATTGATCAACTCTTCAACCAGTTGAGGGAGCCGC
>DATEAO010000437.1:0-12561 GCA_035288345.1 Candidatus Methylomirabilota bacterium
GAGAGCATAGAAGACCACCGCACCCGCGCGGTCGCTTACGAGAAGGCGATGGGACAGCTCGCCCAGCGCTATCCCGATGATCGGGAGGCGGCGGTCTTCTATGCTCTCGCGCTCAACGTCACGGCTCTCCCCACCGACAAGACCTATGCCCAGCAGCTCAAGGCAGCCAGCGTCCTCGAGAAGGTGTTTGCCGAGCAGCCGGAGCATCCCGGTGTGGCGCACTACCTGATCCACAGCTACGACTACCCGCCGATCGCTTATCGCGGGCTCGACGCCGCGCGCCGCTACGCGAGCATCGCGCCCTCGGCGCCCCACGCCCAGCACATGCCCTCGCACATCTTCACGCGCCGCGGGTTCTGGCAGGAGTCGATCGCCTCCAACCGGGCCTCCGCCGCCACGGCCACGGACCACCTCAACCACCTCCACGCCATGGATTACCTGGCGTACGCCTATCTACAGGGCGCGCAGGATCGCGAGGCTAAGCGCGTGCTGGAGGAGGTCAGGGCGCTGGGCAAGATCAAGATCGAGCATTTCGTCTCGGCGTATGCCCTGGCGGCCATCCCATCGCGCTTCGCCCTGGAACGGGGCCAGTGGGCTGAGGCGGCCACGCTCGCGCTGTACCCGAGCGAATTTCCCTGGAGCCGCTTCCCGCAGTCCGAGGCGATCCTGGTGTTCGCGCGCGCCCTGGGCGCGGCGCGGAGCGGGAACGTGGCCGCCGCGAAGGGTGATCTTGCGAAACTTCAATCCTTCAGGGAAGCTCTGGCGTCCGCCAAGCAGGGATACTGGGCCGAGCAGGTGGAGATCCAGTCGCAGGTCGTCTCGGCCTGGATCGCGCGGGCCGAGGGCAGGAACGACGAGGCCCTGCGGCTCCTTCGCGGTGCCTCGGACCTCGAGGACGCGACAGAGAAGTCCCCGGTGACGCCGGGGCCGATCCTGCCGGCGCGTGAGCTCCTCGGAGAGCTGCTCCTTGAACTCGGCGAGCCAAAGCAGGCGCTCGCAGCCTTCGAGCACTCGATGAAGGCGGAGCCGAATCGTCTCAAAGGCACGTACGGGGCGGCGCGGGCAGCCGAGCTTTCAGGGGATAGGGTCAAGGCGAAAGCCTACTACGCGACGCTCGTCGAGATCGCCAAGAACGCCGATACCGAGCGACCCGAGCTTCGAGAGGCCAAAGCGTACTTGGCGAAGCCGTAGTTGTTGCCCGAAAAATGGGGGATAGCCGTGAAAATCGTATTTGTCCTGTTTAGGAGAGCTGACCTCACCCATGAACAGAGTCTCGCTGAGTGGAACGGGAAGAGGCATACCTCGATCGTTAGACAATTGTTGCATCGGGCTGCGGCAACAACTTGCCCCTAATTACGCAGCCCTATAAACGCCAAAAGGAGTTTACGATGACCACTACAACTACACTTTACCAGCGACTGGGCGGGGCTGAAGGCATAGCCCGACTTGTGGATGATCTCGTTGCCGCGCACTTGAGCAACCCCATCATCAAGACCCGGTTCGAGAACATCAAGGATCTAGATCATGCCAAGCAGATGGCGCGCGAGTTTTTTAGCGCTGGCTCAGGCGGCCCCCAAGCCTACACGGGCAAGGACATGCTCGCCGCACACAAGGGCATGAACATTAGCGAACAGGAGTACCTGGCGGTGATGGATGACATCGTTGGGGCGATGAACAAGAATGGCATAGACGAGGACGCGAAGTAGAAAGTCATCGCCATCCTTTACTCGCTCAAGGGCGAGATCATCCGTGTATGAATAGCCGAGTTATCGCCATCACGTCTATCAACTGCTTGCAGCCGACCGGCTACGCCGGCGACTGAAGCCGGGCGTTGGGGAAATCCCCGGTCTGAAGAAGTGGATTCAAAATCACGCTCTCTCAGCGCCCGGCGACATTGCGCCTGACGGGATCGGGGAATTGTGGTTTGACAATACAGAAGCGATGAACTCGCCCGAGATGGCGGCTGCAGTTGAGGACGCGAAGGGCTTTCTCGATATGGAAAGAACCTGCGCTGTGGTTGTTCACGAGAAGAGAGTCATCGGGTGAGAAGTAATAGGCGGTCATCGCCCCCGTTGGCGCTCTTCCAACAGAAGAGCAACAACGTCGGCGTCGATCCTCAGCGGTCTGGGAAGCGGGATCTGGTGCAGGAGGGGCGAGTCGGGAGATGGCTGGCGGGCAGCGACCCATGACTCCCTTTTATAAAGGACAATTCGCGCGACGGGCGTCTCACGATCCACGACGGCCACTTCCTCACCCGGCCGTACCAGGCGGAGATACTCGCTCAGCCGGGCTTTCAGCTCGGCGACCCTCACGGCTTTCCTGACCAGAAGATAATCAGAAATAGTCAAGAAGTCGAACGGGCGCAGCGTCAGGGCGCCGGGTGCACCTGCCGGACCTTGTAGCCGTTCTTCAGGAACATCTCGATGATCTGGTTGATCTGCTCGCGGCCCGAAGTCTCCAGGGTCAGCTCCACCTCGGTCTCGCCGATCTCGGCGGTCGCGAATGCCCGGTGGTGCTCGATTTCGAGAATGTTGGCGCGCTCAGCCGCTACCAGGCTGGTGAGGCGGGCGAGCGCGCCGGGCCGATCCTGGAGGAGCACGAGCAGCCGCACCCTCCGGCCGTCTTTCACCAAACCTTTCTCAATGATCCGGGAGATGATATTCACATCGATGTTCCCACCCGAGATGATTAGTGCCACGCGCTTGCCTCGGAGCGCGAGATCCCGATTGAGCAGCGCCGCCAACGGGGTGGCGCCTGCGCCTTCTGCGACGGTCTTCTCAATCTCCAGAAGCAGGAGGAGCGCGTTTGCGATCTCCTCTTCCGAGACGGTGACCAGCTCATCGACGTAGCGCTGGACCAGCGGGAATGTCAATTGCCCCACCTGACGAACCGCGATCCCGTCCGCGATGGTCGACCGGGAGGGGAGCGTTTCAATCCGACCGGCGTCGAGGGACGCTTTCATCGCGGCCACGTTCTCGGCCTGCACTCCCACCACCCGGATGTTGGGCGCCGCCTCTTTGAGCGCCATCGCGACGCCACTAATGAGACCGCCACCACCCACAGGGACGATCACCGCGTCGATGTCGGGTTGCTGTTCCAAAAGCTCGAGCCCCAGTGTGCTCTGCCCCGCGATGACTTGAGGATCATCGAAAGGATGGATGAACACCGCGTTGCGGTCGCGGCAGATCTGCTGGGCTTCCTGCGCGGCTTCGTCGTAGTCGCCCCCGGCGAGAATGACGCGAGCGCCGTCTCGCCGCGCCGACGCGACCTTGATGAGCGGCGCCCACTCCGGCATGACAATGGTGGCGCTGATCCCCAGGCGCTTGGCGTGAAACGCGACGGCAAGTCCGTGGTTCCCGGCTGACGCCGCAACGACTCCGCGCTCGCGCTCCTCCGTCGTCAGCATCATCAGCTTGTTCGCGGCCCCACGCTCCTTGAAGGAGCCGGTCATCTGAAGGTTTTCGAGCTTGAAGAGCGTTCGAGAGCCGGTGAGCTGGCTGATGGTCTCTGAGTAGGCGCACGGGCTCAGATAGATGACATCTGCCAGGCGTTGGCGCGCGGCGTGGAGGTCCTCCAGAGAGGGGAGCTGTTTAGCCATTATGGATTGGCCTCAGAAGGATCGCTCTCTCTCGCTGAGGTGTGCAGGCCACATGGACATAGTAAATCAACGGGAGCGCCTCACCAAGTCACTTGCCACTTCTAGCAGGCTGCTGAAAAACACCTGCTGGCCGCAGGCTGCTCAAAAAGGTCCAGATGCAAGGCGGCGAGGAAGCGAGGAGTGAGGCGTACTTAGATGTACGTTGCAACGACGAGCGACTGCATTCTCCGTTCGAGCGCGGGCTTCGCCCGCGCAAGCTTTGGGGGAGGTTTCGGAAGGGGGGCGTGCCCCCCTCCGAGGAAAGCCTTCGCCGCAGATGGGCCTTTTTCAGCAGCCTGCTAGGCTGAAGCCCAGGCAGTGACAAGCTCGCCATCGCTGGCCAGCCAGCCGTGGGCCATGGACGGCGTGTTGTGCGCCACGCCGATTCGCCCGGAGCAATCCAGAAGAATCACGCCGCCCTGACCGCGACCCCGTTCGCTGAGTAGGGACATCGCGAGTCGAGCAGTGTCAACAGGACTGCGGCCAACGGCCATCTGATCGATTGCGAACTTCGCCAATGCGACCCGAATGATTGCTTCTCCGTGTCCGGTCGCAGAGGCGCCGCCGGCGCGTGAGTCCGCATAGGTCCCACACCCGATCAGCGCGGAGTCTCCGACGCGTCCAGGCCGTTTTCCAAGCATCCCTCCGGTCGATGTTCCGGCTGCGATGCGGCCGTACTGATCGAGCGCGACGGCTCCCACCGTCCCCCCGGACTCCGCCGATTGCTGAGCGGTCCACTGAACACGTCGCGCGTCGGTAACCAGCTCCGTTTCCGGGCACTGGGGGACCCCTGTCTCTTGGGCGAAGCGCTGGGCACCCTCGCCCACGAGCAGGATGTGGCGGTCCTCTTCGAGGATCTTCTTGGCGAGCTGAATCGGGTGTCGAAGGCGTCGAACCGCTCCGACCGCTCCGGCTCGAAGTCTCTCCCCGTCCATGAGCGACGCGTCGAGCTCCACCTCGCCATCAGCATTGAGGACGGCGCCGCGTCCCGCATTGAAGCACGGGTCGTCCTCCAGCGCCTCGACAGCCGCCACGACTGCGTCAATGGCTGAACCGCCGGCCCTCAGGACCTCCCCTCCAGCCAGGAGCGCAGCTCGGCACCCCTCGAGGGGACGATCAGAATCCCCGGTGGGTCCTGCCCCCGCGCCACCATGCACGATCAGAACCGGTTTCATCCACGTTCGCCTTTCGCTTCTCTTTTAGCTTGGGTAGAATGCGTGCGTGCCACGCGCTGCCATCAAAGATCTTACCCTTTCACAGCTCCAGGGCGTCATCATCAATTGCCGCCGCTGTCCTCGCCTGGTCCGTTACCGCGAGCGGGTGGCTCGCGAGAAAGTGAGACGGTACCGTAGCGAGGAATACTGGGGGCGACCGCTCCCAAGTTTTGGCGATCCCGAAGCCCGCCTGCTGATTGTCGGGCTCGCACCGGCGGCGCACGGAGGCAACCGCACAGGGCGCATGTTCGCAGGAGACGAATCAGGAGGATGGTTGATCCGAGCCCTGTACGAGAACGGCTTCGCGAATCAACCGACATCCCTTCACCGGAACGACGGCCTGACGCTAAGGGACGCGTACATCACCGCAGCCGTCCGCTGCGCGCCTCCCGCGAACAAACCCACGCCTCTGGAGTTCTTGAATTGCCGACCGTATCTCCTGCAAGAGCTGAAGCTCCTCACTCACGTGCAGGTCGTGGTGGCGTTGGGGCGAATCGCGTTTGACGCGTGCTTGAAGGCCCGCGGTCTCCTCGGGCTCGCGGTGCCCACACCGCGCCCCGAATTCGGTCACCACCGGGTGCATCGCCTCTCTGGCGGCGTTACGCTGATCGCGTCGTATCACCCAAGCCGTCAGAACACTCAAACCGGAAAGCTCACCCGACCCATGTTGAACGCCGTGTTGGCCACCGCGCGTCGTGCGCTGAACCGAAGCAGGGCGCCTCGATCTTAACAAATTAGTCAGGGTTCAGCCATCAGCGGTCAGCTCTGGGTTTCAAGCGATGGAGCGTTGTTCTTGAGGAAGATGATGGCATGTCTCTGAGGTACGCTCTTGGAGAAAAAGGAAAGCCCCTCAGAGTCGAGGGGCTTTGATATTCATACGTGTCCAGCGAGCAGAGTCGATGGAGATCGACGGGCTAACCGCCCTACTGCAGCTTTACCATGAAATGATCGCGCCGGTTTTTCGCCCAGCACTCTTCAACGGACTCTCGGCAGACCGGGCGCTCCTCGCCGTAGCTGATCAGATTGATTCGGGAGTGCGAGACCCCGAGAGAGACCAGAAAATCCTTGGCCGCTTTGGCCCGCCGCTCCCCGAGCGCCAGATTGTACTCATTGGTGCCCCGCTCGTCAGCGTGGCCCTCGATGAGGATCAGTGAGCCGAAGTTCTTCTTGAACCAATCCGCGTGTTGGTTCAACACAACGATACTTTCGTCCACCAGGAGTGACTGGTCAAACGCGAAGTGGATGTCCTGGAGATCTTTGTTCTCGGCGTACCCCTGTAGAGACTGAGAGGTACCGGACCAGCCTGCAGACTCCCGCGCCGGAATGATCTGGCTCTTTGATGTCCCCATTCGAGCATCCATGGTCTCGACATTCCGCACGTCACCCGCGCTCGTGCTGCTCGTGGCGCAGCCGGCGAGAATCAGGACTGCCAGAAGAAGAGATCCAGTGATCAGTCCGTGAATTGTTATCAACTTCCATCCCTTGGTTCGGGCCATTGTCTACCCCTCCTCTGGTGCAATCTTTATTCTCGACCGGATCAGTCGAAACTGCGGGTAATTTCAGCAATATCCATGCCCTAACAGAACACAGGGCGATATTTTTCGAACTGGTTGTGATTCCAATTCTTTTTTGAATGTCCGCCAAACAAGGAGTGGCGATAACTGGCACTATTTGTCACTTTGGCAGCTCAAATTGACAAGTATGGAGTATAGGAGGCGTGCGGGTTAGGGCGCGCCCGCGCTCTCGCAGAGTTTAAAAACAATTGCGGAACCCCCCATCTGACACTAGGATACTGGGGGAGATTGTTGCCCCATCCAGCAGCGCGTTAGGCACTGAGCTATCTCTGAGCACATTAAGATGAGTCCTTTGTCTGGTGACCCGCCGCAGGCCCCGACAGAATTTCGGTCCAGTTCCACTACGTCGGCCCTACCGACCGTCTTGGTAGTTGATGATGAGCCTTCCGTGTTGGCTTCTTTGGAGTCCACGCTCACCCGCGCGGGGTATCGCGTGCGGACAGCGGAGAGTGTGAGCGAGGCGAGTGAAGCCGTGCGCCGCCGAATTCCTGACGTGATCATCGCTGACCTGTGGTTGCAGGCCGATGATGGCCAGAGCTTGTGGGACGCGCTCTCCTCTCGTGGTGGGGTGCGACCCGACCGGTTCGTTCTGCTCACGGGGACGGGAAGTGACGAGGCGGTGATCCGACGGGCGGAGCGGACCGGGCTCTGCGTGATCGCCAAGCCATGCGAGCCCGAGCATCTGCTGCGGATCGTTCGTGAGATCGTCTCGAGACCGAAGCCTCGTATTCTCGTTGTCGATGATGACAAGAGAATTCTCGAGGTCTTTCGTGAATTGCTCTCGTGGTACGGATACGAGGCGGTGTTAGCGTCGAGTGGAGTTGAGGCGCTCGCACTGATCAAAACGACGCATGTGGATGCGATCGCGATCGACCTGCACTTGCCCCACATGCCGGGGACTGTGCTTTGGGAAAGGATTCGGAAGGAGGCCCCCGATCTTGCGTCGCGCGCTGTCTTTGTGACCGCAACTCCTGAGAAGCTCGAACGTGACCATCGGTTGCCGTGCCCCGTGGTGGCCAAACCGTTTGATCACGAACACCTCGTGCAGGTGCTCGGTGGCCTGATTATTCCACTTACGTGGAAGTGAAGCGTGACAGGTGAAGGGGCCAGGGCAAGGAAGGGCCACGGGTACGAGAAATTCCCCCGAGCGATTAAACGAGAATTGAGGGTTGAGCGCGGTGCGGCCCGGGCGGCAGGCCAAGTCTCTGATTGCAGCACGGGCGCCCGGGCTATTGCCCGCCCGTGCTCACGCGCATCAATATTGGTTTCGGCGTAAGCCTTTGACAAACGCTCTGACTGGCTCGGCCTGAAGCACTAAAAAGACCCATCCGAACGGAAGGAGGATCGCTACAAGAAGAAGCCAGAACGTGTTGGCTTTTCCCTGGAAGACAAGAGCGATCCGTGACTTCCATCCCTGAATGGTTCGGATTAGGTGGGTCATTGTTCGCCTCGTGAGTTGTCTATCGGCACCTCCCCTTGGCTCCATCAACGGAAAGATGCTTCCAAGTCGTTAGAACTCCCAGAACGTCACTCAACTCAAAGGCAAGGGGAGTGCCAGAGGATTGAGCGAAAAATCAGGATGCAACTCTTCAGAAACAAAAAACTGACAAGAGTTGCCGTTCCTGCCGGTGCCATTTCGCTTAGACAAAATGACAGGAGGGCCAGAACGGCAAAAGCGATCAATAGGAGCATGAGAATTAAATCGAATTAGTTGAAAAATCAGATTGACCAAACGGACACGAGACGAGGGATCGGTCTTTCGGAGGGTTCCGGGGGACGCCTGCAGGCTACGACTGGCTCACTGTGGCAACAAGACCAATCTCACGAAGGATCATCGCAACACGCTGGCACTCCTCTTCGGTCCCGACTTTCACAACTGCCTTGCCGGTATTGTGAACCTGCCAGGCGATCTCCCACCCTTCCGATTCTGAGCACCCGATCGCCTTCATGAGCTGGCGCACCACCTGCTCAAACGTGTGACAGTCACAGTTGTGCAGTGTCGTGATCCAGGGAGGCTCGAGCGCGACCAACTCTTCATCGATCGTCTCAATGTCAGGCCGCGTCACCTCCAGGCGGAGACCAGATCTCAAGCGACCGATGGCAGATCGTCTTTCGCCGATCATCCGACATCTGAGGTCCGAAATCCGATCCGATATCTTGCCGCTGAGTCCGTCATCCAATTACCGGAATGGCACGGTGATCCCGAAGACCAGGTGATGGGTGTTTTCGTGGACCTTCGCGTCGCCGGTGCTCAGATCGACCTTCAAGCGACTGTGGCTGAATTTATATTCGACAAACGTTCCCAAATATTGCAAGAGCAACACTTTGGCGCCGACGAACGCCTGAACCCCAAACCCGCCGATCTGGTACTCCTCGTTGTTGCGCACCCCTTCGACAACGTTCTCGGGATGGGCGATGACGACTCCTGGTCCGACTCCCACGTAGAGCTGCGCCCGTCCTTTGGGGAAGCGCTCCTTGTCCGCGAACATCGGGTTTCGAAAGATGGCGTCCACCGTGAGATAGTTCACCCCGTGAGAGACGTCGAACCGCTGGATCGCGGTGTTGATCGGCTGGACCGTGTTGATCGCGGCGCCGGTCCGTGTCCCAACGAACCGCCTGCTGTCACCGGTCTCTGCGAGAATTTTGAAGTGAAAGAATTCAAGGGCGAAGCCTAGCGGCGGGTAGGACTCGAGGAAGTACCCAGCGCGAACACCGTAATAGGGTGGGTCCGTGAACGATTTGTCGCTGAAGGAGACCTCTTCCACGGTGTAGCGACTGTTGTTCGCGGGCTGGTCAATCTTGAGGTCCGCGTCCAGCGTGAATGATTTTCCCGCATAAAGGTCAACAAACCATTCAGCTTCGGCTCGCGAAGGGTGCGTGACCCAGAGCAGGGCTCCGAGCAGGACAAGCAGTCGCATTCGACTCATGGATAGCTCCTTTCAACAGCGGGGCTCGGTCGACGGTTTTCCTTGGTGCTGAAGAGCGTTCCACTGATCCACAGCAGGCCAAACGCGTACCCTGCGAGGACATCACTGAGCCAGTGGGAGCCGAGAAATACCCGGCTCAGCCCGACCCAGAGGACGATCAACCCCATGGTTCCCCAGATTGCCAGATGCCCGCGGCGGAACTCCCGGCTGAGATAAAACGCAAAAAGCCCGAAGAACACCAGTGTGACCATGGCGTGGGCGCTCGGGAAACCATAGCCGCTGATCGCGTACGTGACCTCGCGCACGCGTGGTCTCGGTGACGAGAAGAGAAACTTCAAGAGCGTGGCGCCAGCCCACGCGCCCAGGGTGGAGATGGCAAGGGCCAGAGCTTGCCGCCGAGCTCCCAAGCGATACAGCCACACGGCCCCCGCCACGACCAAAAACCCGAGGAGCCGCCCCCCGATAAAGCTCCCGGCTTCAAAAACCGGTTTCCATTCGAGGAAGGCGTGAGCTCGGTAGAGATTGTGCAAACGGTGATCAGTTTCGGCGAAGAAGCTATTGTCGGATGGGGCGACCGCATGAAAGATCAGTAAGAGCGCCACGGCCAGAGTAAGGGAATTCAGCGCCCAAAATAGAGGCCTCGCCTGGAAGCGTGACGTCGTTTCTCGCTGGCTAGCTCGCGTGCTCGGCATCGCTGACTTGAAGGAAGAAGCGTGGCTAGTCTAACAGAGTGCTCCCAGGCCGGCAAATTTCGCTCCTGAGGGAGTATTTCCGTTTGAGCGCGCCTCCCCGTATAATTTTCCTTGTGATGCCATCTCGGCCAGGACCGCCGCCCCGACCGCGTTTGCGCCCAGAAACGCTTCGTTACTGCGCGATGTGCGGCGGCCCCCTCGCTCGCCAGCCGGTCTCATCCGATCAAAAAGAGCAGATGGTGTGCGGCGTGTGTGATTTCGTCTTCTATCTCAACCCCAAGCTGGTGGCCGCGACGCTCCCGATCATTGATGGCCGCCTGCTCTTGATCCGCCGCGCCATCGAGCCTTCGCTGGGCAAGTGGACCTTTCCAGGAGGCTTCGTGGAATGGGGTGAGCCCGTAGAGCACGCCGCAATTCGCGAGACCCGTGAAGAGGTCAACATCGAGGTTGCGCTCGATGGGGTCCACGGCGTCTATTCCTACGTGAACGAGCCGATTGCCATTGTGGTCTATCGCGCTCGCCTCGTCAATGGTCACCCTTCCGCAGGCTCGGAGGTGCAGGAGATCCGTTTCGTCACTGCCGAAGAGATCCCCTGGAGCGACCTCGCATTTCCCAGTACCTTTGATGCCCTCCGCGATTGGGTCCACTTGGAAAGGGGCGTCCTCCGGTAAGCATCCAGTCGCCTGTTTTCGCTTCCGCGAGCGTGATAGACTGTCGTCCGAGTCCACTGATATGACACCCGACTGGATTCAGCCCGGCGCGCAGGCCACCTTTGTCTGGATAGACGGCGAGCGAGAATTTCCCGGTGGGCCGCATCTCTACGAGATCGCCGGCCCGGTCCTAGAGTCCCATCCGGCGTCATCGTTCTTCGTCGTGGCCGCTCTGGATCAGGCCAAGTTCGCCGAGCAACTCTATCAAGGATCAGTGGCGTCCGAGGAGCTGAGACAGTTCCTGCATCACTGCCGGATCGTGAAGGGTGGATTGGCGGAGGAGTTGGATCTCCTCGTGGCGACCCACCAGGCCCCGCTCCTTCCTGTTCTCGACGGGTGGGCCGCGAGCGAGCACGGGGAGCGGCTCTCATATCAAGACGAGGCGGACGCGCTCTTCTTTGGCGACGTCTCTTTGCACCTGACGGCCGATGCCCATCACGCCATCCAGCGCTCCCGCGAAGAGTTTGTCAGGGCGTGGGTCTGCGCGGCCTGTGGCGAGCCTGAAGACGCGTCGAACTTTTTCTGGACCGTTCACCGCGCTTCCGCGATCCAGGTGAGGCTTGTGATCCAAAACATGGGAGGGACGTGGACATGGTGGCTGCATCCCTTTCAGATAGTGAAGAGTGAAGAGCGCGAGGTGAGTGATGGCTGAAATTCAACTGATCACGGCGTTCTCGAACGATATTCCCGCGAGCGAAGCGGAAGAGATGAAAACGCTGCTCTCCGAATCGATCGACCAGGTTGCGCAGGAGGAGGGAAGCTTCAAGAAAGCGAAAGTCGTGTTCACCGAGCACAACGAGCAGTGCGTCCTGACCGCTGAGCTTGACGGGATCCGGAAGGAGCCGAACCCGTTGCAGCTCGATCTCGATCAGCTCGAAGAGGCCCGAACCAGCTCCGGGGCGCGTGCCCAGATCAAGGAAGCGCTCCGGGCTTATTTTCGAAAGGTCTTGGGTCGCTGATTCCACATGCCGCGAGGACGCCGGGCCCCTTCTTTACGCAGCACACGGCTGCGGCTTTGGTATCGGACCCCGGTAGGCTGCTGATACAGCCGGAATGAGTCTCCCGTCAAATGCTCGCTATTGCGGGTGCGGGCACCCGGACTATCGTCACGCCCGCACCGATGGGACTTTCGGGCGCGGGCGTCTTCCTGGCCGACCTCCCGACTGAGCTCATGCAAGCACGGGCGGGCGACAGCCCGGGCGCCCGCGCTGCAATGGGGGAGGTGTCGGAAGGGAGGACGTGCCCCCCTCCGAGGAAAGACACCAGTGAAACAGCTCATCGTCAACGCGGATGACTTTAATCTGACCCGTGGTGTCAGCCGGGGCATTCTTGAGGCGTACACTCGAGGAATCGTCACCAGCACGACGGTGATGATCAATCTTCCTCCGGATGAAGCGCTGTTCGCCGAGCTGGCCCGCAGCAGTCTCGGGATTGGCCTCCATGTGAACCTGACGTTAGGCAGACCCGTGATACCGGCTGCCGAGCTTCCCTCGCTGGCTGACGCCGAGGGAAGGTTTTTTCGGGATGCCCACCGGGTTGCGATGCAGGCGAAACCTGAAGAGGTCGAGCGCGAGATCGCGGCCCAGTATCATGCGTTTTTGGAGCGCTTCGGCGCGGCCCCGACTCATCTGGATAGCCACCATCACTGCGCGTTCTACCCGCGGCTCCGAGAGGTGGTCTTCGGCTTTGCCCGATCGGTCAAACTCCCGATACGGAGCACGGACCCGGCGATTCGCAAGGAGGCGACACAACAGGGCCTAAAAACGCCGGATGGCTTCTTCGGTGAATCAGGGCCGGAGCCATATTG
>DATEAO010000438.1:0-2000 GCA_035288345.1 Candidatus Methylomirabilota bacterium
GAACGAGACCGAGAGCGCTTCGCCGCCGATATCGAGGAGCGATCGATTCAGTTTGCCTGCCCCGTCGGGAAAGATCCTCAGGTGGGCGATCTTCTTGGCGAGAAGCCGGGCGTCGTCTTCGCGATCCCCGGAGCGAACACCGAGGAAAATGACCAGACCCCGACCGATCTCTCCGACAGCTTCGCCGCCCACGTGAACCGCGGCGCGGTCGACCCGCTGGATCGGCGCTCGCAGCTTCTCCTCACCCCCGGACGAGCCAACTGAGGAGGCCGCCCACGATGGCCAGAAGGACCGCCGCCAACAGTGCGGTCCAGAAGCCTGCCACATCGAAGCCCGGGATCAGCGCGTCGACCAGGAGCAGCATGATCGCGTTGATGACGAAGGTGAAGAGGCCGAGCGTCAGGATGTTCAGGGGCAGCGTGACGAGGAGGAGGATGGGGCGGATCAGCGCGTTCACGAGCCCGAGCACCGCCGCAGTCCACAACAGGGTCGGAATGCTCCGGTACGTAACTCCCGAGATGAGGTGAGCGACAATCCAGAGCGCGGCGGCGTTCAACACCCAGCGCACCAGAATCGCGATGACCATGATCGCCACCATACCATCAAGCTCGGAGGGGGGCAACGCCCCATCCCGACCCTGATCGTGCCCCTCGCCTTTGTCCTCTCCCCGGTGGGGAGAGGGTGGGGTGTGGGCGACGCACCTTGACAGTCGGATGCGCCCCTGGTAGCTTCCTGGCTGGATGCTCATGAGGAGGTGGTGACGATGACCGCTGACGAATTCGTGAAAGGACTGGACGCTAGGAACGAAGAGGTCCTGCGCCGTCTGGCGCCTGACGACACGCTCAAGCCCGAGGTGGAAGGTGAGCTGAACGTCGTCAACCTTTTGAAGGTCGCGCTGAAGAACGAGATCGAAGCGGCTGAGATCGCAGGCCGGTGGATGGTCACGGCTGACGACGTGGACGTGAAGCTGGCGTTCGCGCGTCAGGTCGGGGACGAGTCGAAGCACTACCGGATGATCGCCGAGCGCCTCAGGGAATTGGGATTTGACGCCAGATCGTTCAATCCGCTCGCGAAAGGATACGGCCTGCTCTTTCAATACCTGGATTCGCTCAAGACCACAGTCGAGCGCGTGGCGGCCGGCCAATTTACGCGTGAGGCGATTGCGATCGTGAAGAACCGCCAGTTCATCGAGTTCTGCGACCGCGCCGGCGACTCCGTGACAGCGAGCCTCTACAAGGACGTGATCGAGCCTGACGAGCGCTACCACCATGAGCTCGGGCGGCAGCTCCTCCTCTGTTTCGCCACAACGCCCTCTGCTCAGGATGCGGCGCGCAGAGCCTCAGCTCGAACCCTTGAGCTTGCCGAAGAGATGCAGGCCGTCGCTTTGAAGGCCGCCGGCATTCATCACGCTCCGGGCTGCTGACGCCGACCGAAAAAGCCAACGTCGGGCGAGCCTGGCCGTCAAATGCTTGTATCGCGCGCCTTTCTGAGTAGAATGAACGGGGTCGCGGAGATTGCCGATCCTACCTAAGATCTAAGAGGATGGCGACGGCATATCATCATGGCTTCCTTTACAATAGAGCGGTGGGTCAACTGGTCGCAGTGCGACGCCGCGGGGATCGTCTATTATCCGAACGTGTTCGCCTGGTTTGATGAGGCCGCGGAGGAGTTCTTTCGCGCTCTGGGGTGGAGCTGGCGCGACTTTTTCCCCGAGGAAGGAATCGCCGGGATGCCGATTGTCGAGGCACACTGCCGGTTTCTCGCGCCCATGTCTCATGGCGAGCGCGTGAAGGTGACTGTGTCGGCCACCGAGGTCGGTCGGAAGTCGTTCAAGCTGCTTTATGAGATCACGATGGGGGACACGCTCCGCGCCTCCGGGCACGAGGTGCGTGTGTTCGCTGAGCGCGACCCTGGGAAGGGAACGATCCGGGCGGCCGTGATCCCGGAGGCCGTCAAACGAAAACTGACAGGTCACTGAGGAACATATTCATGACGACGCT
>DATEAO010000439.1:0-5259 GCA_035288345.1 Candidatus Methylomirabilota bacterium
AGGTGGAGCAGGTCCATAGACGAAAGTCAGTAGCTATCCAATCTATTGCGTTTCTTTGCCGTTGGCAAATTCCCGCGCTCTTAGGTACACTGGCTTCGGCCAGGTGACAGTCCCGTGCCTCCGGTATTTTAACAGGCTAAAGAGAATGATTCGCCTATCCTAAAAAGCGTAGGCCCATGCATACGACCCCGACGATCGAGGACTATCTCGGCGCGATCTATGACCTCGCGGGAGGTGGGAAGCCGGTCATTGGCGCGCGGCTGGCAAAGCACATGGGGGTGTCTGCTCCGACAGTGACCGAGACCCTCCACCGAATGATCCGCGAGGGGTACGTGCGCATCGGGGCGCACAAGGCAGTGAGACTGACCAAAGAAGGGTTGGCTCTTGCCGAAACGATGGCGCGCCGTCATCGCCTCTTGGAGCGCTGGCTGACCGATGTCCTGGAGCTGGATTGGGCTTCGGCCCACGACGAGGCGCACCGGTTGGAGCACGCGCTCTCACCGAAGGTTGAAGAGCGGCTTGCAAAGCTGCTCGGGATGCCCAGCACCTGCCCTCACGGGAACCCGATCCCGGGGATGCCAGAGCCGCCTCCCCACGACCATATCTCGCTTGCGGATGCAGAAGTGGATGAAGATGTCGTCGTCGATCGGATCACTGAGGAAGCCGAAGCGGACCGTCAGCTCCTTCACTTCCTATGGACGAACGGGATCCGCCCGGGCGCGCGGCTTCGCGTGTGCGAAGTGGCGCCCTATGTGGGAACGGTCAGCGCCAAGCTTGATGACGACCGAACGGTGACCCTGGGACTACAGGCCGCGACGAAAATCTGGGTCCATCAGACATCGGAACGGCAGATAAAAACGAAGGCGACCTCCCGGTCTTCGAACCGATAGATTCAAAGCTGGTGTCGACACTCATCGTGCCGTTCCAGCCACTGCGGGTCGGGCGACAGTCACGCATTCAACGGGCCGGCGGCTGAGATGTCCTGGATGTCGGTCTGCACGTGAACGAGCGCTGGGCCGTCGTGCTTGAGCGCAGCGGCCCAGGCCTCGACAAACTGGCTGGTCTTCTCAACGGTGAACGCAGCGGCGCCATAGGCTCGGGCCACCGCGGCGAAGTCAGGGCTTTGGATGCGCACCCCGTAGATCGCCTCGGGACCGAACCGCTTGTGCTGGTGCATGAGGATGGTCGCGTACGCGCTGTTGTCGCAGACGATCACTTTGATCGGGAGCTGTTCTTGCACCGCGGTCGTCAGCTCCTGGCCTGTCATCAGAAAACCGCCGTCCCCGACGAACGCGACCACTGGGCGCTCTGGCCTCGCCAGCTTGGCGCCGATCGCGGCGGGGACCGCGTACCCCATTGCGCCAGAGCTTGGAGCCGCCTGGGTCGCAGGGCGGGTGAAGCGATGGTAACGGTGGACCCAGGTCGCGAAGTTTCCCGCGTCGTTGGTCACGATCCCGTCGGGCGGCAGCGTGGCCGTGACGGTCTCGACGACCCGGGCGAGATCGACCGCGCCGCGCGCGACAACGTGACCGGGCGTCGCATGCGCGTCGTATGCCGCATGAATCTTCCGGCGCCACGCCCGGCGCTCTGCCGGTGGCGGGGTGCGGAGCGCCGCCGACAACGCGGCGAGCGCGACACCGGGATCTCCCGGGATCGGCGCGTCAGCGCGCCAACGCGCGAGGATCGACGGGTCAGGGTGGATGTGAATCAGGCGCTGGTCTGCCCGAAGGAGCGTGAACTCCTCGGTCGTGACGTCGTCGAGGCGGCTCCCAGCCGCGATGACCACATCGCACTCTTTCCACGCCTCGCGCTGGAACTGAGCGCGCCCCGTGCCGAAGTGCCCGATGTACGCCTCATGGTTATTCGGAAAGGTATCCTGGCGGCGCCACGCGGTCGCTACGCAAGCGCCTGACGCTTCGGCAAAGCGAAGAAGCTCGTCTGTCGCGTCATCGAACGCGACCATCTCCCCTGCGATCACGATCGGGCGCGTTGCGGCTTGGATGAGAGCGACGGCTTGAGCCACCGCATCGGGCGATGGGACGACCCTGAATCGAGGCGCGCCTTCCGGAATCCGGACGTCCCCGGCCGCGCCTTCGGTAATGTCCTCTGGCAGGACAAGAACAACGGGTCCGGGCCGACCCGATACCGAGAGTCTCAGGGCGCGCGCGGTAAAGTCCGCGACATCTTCTGGTGAGGATGGCTCGAAGACGGCCTTTGCGATCGGGGCGTACATCAGGTGATAGTCGATCTCTTGAAAGGCTTCTCGGCCCTTGGCCCTCGTCGGGACCTGACCGATGCAGAGAAGGAGCGGCGTGGAGTCCTGGGCCGCGGTGTGGACTCCGATCGCGCCGTTCGAGGCCCCCGGCCCGCGGGTCACGAGCGCGACCGCGGGACGACGGGCAAGCTTTCCATATGCCTCGGCAGCAAACGTGGCGCCGGACTCGTGGCGGGTCGTGACCAGACGGATTCGGCGCTGCTCTCGCCGGAGCGCATCCAGCACAGCAAGATAGCTCTCCCCGGGCACGCAGAACGCCTGCGTCACTCCGTGGCTAATGAGCGTCGCGACCAACGCCTCTCCGCCAGTCATGGATTAGCTATCAGCGGTCAGCCCTCAGCCGTCAGCTTCGAACTTCTGGGTTACGTTTCATCGCTCGGAAGCTGAATGCTGACGGCCGAGTGCTGAATGCTCAATACAGCCAGCAGGCCACTTTGTGGCCCGGCTTCACCTCTTTGAGCACAGGGTCCTTTTCATTACAAACGGCCTTGACGAACGGGCAACGGGGCGCGAAGCGACACCCTGGAGGGATATCGCCCTTGAGTGTGGGAACCATCCCCGGAATCGTCTCCAACCGCCGCCGCTCTGTCGCCGCCACGTCGATTCTTGGGATCGACCGCAGCAGCCCCTGAGTGTAGGGATGAAGCGGCTCTTTGTAGAGATCAACGGCAGGAGCTTCCTCGGCGACTTTCGCCGCGTACATCACCACCACGCGCTGAGCGGTCTCGGCGATCACGCCCATGTCGTGGGTGATCAGCATCACCGCCATGCCGAGCTTGGACTTGAGCTCGTTCAGGAGGTCAAGGATCTGCGCCTGGATCGTCACGTCCAGCGCGGTGGTGGGCTCGTCGGCAATGAGCAGGCTCGGGCTGCACGACAGCGCCATCGCGATCATCACACGCTGGCGCATCCCGCCGGAGAGCTGGTGGGGATATTCTCGCACGCGGCGCTCGGGGTTGGGGATCTTGACGAGCCTCAGCATCTCCACCGCTTTGCCCATGGCCTCACGCCGCCCCTTGCCTTCGTGGAGACGGATCGCTTCGGCGATCTGCTCTCCCACGGTGAAGACGGGGTTCAGCGAGGTCATCGGCTCCTGGAAGATCATGGAGATCTCTTTGCCCCGCACCTTCCGGATCTCCGAGGGGGAGAGCTGGAGGAGGTTTCGCCCTTTGTACCGAATCTCCCCGTCAACGATCTTCCCCGGCGGCTCGGGGATGAGACGTATGATCGAAAGCGCGGTCACGGTCTTCCCGCAACCGGACTCGCCAACCACTCCCACCGTCTCGCCCTTGTCGATCCGGAGGTCAATACCATCAACCGCGCGGACCACGCCGCTGTCGGTGAAGAAGTACGTCTTCAGATTCTTGATCTGCAGGAGCTCTTCGCTCACGAGTTCCTACTTCCAGCCGCGCGTGATCTCTGGAAAAGCCTCCACGGCTCGGTCCACATCATCGCCATCAACGTCCTTTTCTCTCGGAGGGGGGCACGCCTCCCTTCCGAAGCCTCCCCCAAGCTTGCGCGGGCGAAGCCCGCGCTCGAACACGCTGGTGCCCATCATTTCCATCCACGTGTGATCTCTCGGAACGCCTCAAGCGCCCGGTCAACGTCTTCTTCATCGATGTCCTTGTGGGTGACGAGGCGGATCGATTGCTCGCTGATCCGGTGGATTCTCACTTTTCGGGCCAGCGCGCCCTCCACCAGCGCTTCGACTCCACCGGGGCGCGCCACGGAGAAGATCACGATGTTGGTCTGCACTTTCGTGAGGTCAACCCGAACTCCAGGAACGGCTGCAAGCGCCTCGGCAAGCCGGCGGGCGTTTCGGTGGTCTTCATCCAGCCGGTCCACCATCCGCTCGAGCGCGATGATCCCGGCGGCCGCGAGGACGCCGACCTGGCGCATGCCGCCGCCCAGCATCTTTCTGATCCGTCGAGCCGTGGCGATCACATCGGCTGATCCGGCGAGCATCGAGCCCACAGGCGCCGCCAGCCCCTTGGAGAGCGAGACCATCACGGAGTCAACGGGACGGGTGAACTCTTTTACGTCGCGCTTCAAAGCGGCGGCAGCGTTGAAGAGACGGGCCCCATCGAGATGGACCGGGACATCGTGGGCGTGCGCGACCTCAGCCACGGCGTTGATCTCCTCAGGCGTGCAGCACGTCCCGCTGTGGCGATTGTGAGTGTTCTCCAGGCAGACAAGGCCGGTGGACGGGATGTGGATGTTCGCGGGGCGGATCGCGTCGCGCACCTGGTCGGGACTGAGGAAGCCTCGTTCGGTTTTGATCGGCCGGGTCTGCAACCCGCCGATCCACGCGGCGCTCCCGACCTCGTAGTTGAAGATGTGGGAGTCCAGATCGAGGATGATTTCCTGGCCGTGCCGAGTGTGGCTGAGGAGCGCGGTGAGATTTCCCATCGTCCCAGACGCCACAAAGAGACTTCGCTCTTTGCCCAACCGCGCAGCGGCGAGAGCTTCGAGCCGCTTGACTGTGGGATCTTCTTCCCAGACATCGTCTCCCACCTCTGCGTTGGCCATGGTCTCGCGCATGGCCGGTGTCGGGAGGGTAAATGTGTCGCTGCGAAGCTCTACGACATCATGCATGAGTTAGGACGAGGCCGGATGTCGGATCACAGATGTCAGTTGGCCAACCCTCCGACCTCCGACATCTGACATCCGTGATCCGAGATCTGACATCCGATTTATCTGAGGGCAGATGGAGGCAGGCGCAGAGAGGCTCGCCGGCCCCACTCGGTGTGCGGGTACTGTTCAGCGAGCTGCCGGTAGGCGCGTTGGGCCTCAGCGGATTTTCCTTGGGCGGTCAGAATTTCGCCGAGAAGGTAGAGCGTTTCAGGAACCACGAGGGTGCGTGGGTACTCTTTAAGGATGACATCGATCCGTGGGAGGGCGGCGGCGTAGTTCTGCCGCGTGAAGTTATAGGTGGCGACCCAGAGCTCTTTTTGAGCCAGACGCTCCCGGCAGAGGTCGATCTT
>DATEAO010000440.1:0-4839 GCA_035288345.1 Candidatus Methylomirabilota bacterium
CAACTGTGCAAACTTGTCGTAAGAACCTACCTCGCCACTCTCATTCTCCGCTACTTCCTGGCGGTCGTGATCTGGTTTAACCACACAGACTACGCGTTTGCCATGATGTTTTGGGGCGACTCCGAAACTTATGACGCACTCGGAGCTGCCGTTGCACGAGGTTGGTCCGATGGGGCGATATTCTCTTCCTGGACCCTAACACTGGAAGGACAAGCGAACAAGGGTTTCATCTACTTCGTCGCTGTTCTCTACTACATCTTTGGGCAAAATACTCTCTTGGTACAGTTCGTTAACGGGATCATCGGCTCACTAGTCCCAATCGTGATTTTGGAGATTGGTCTCATCCTCTACGACGAACGAGTGGCCACGCGGGCCATGTTGTTCGTTGCTTTCTTCCCGCAAATGATCTTTTGGTCCTCAGCGCTCTACAAAGACGCAGCGATTATGCTGTGCATCGCGCTAAACATCCTGGCCACCTTGCGCTTGAAACGCCGTTTCGCCGCTGCCGACCTGTCTATCTACCTCGCAACTGCGAGCGCGCTGATCTTCTTGCGTTTCTACATTTTCTACACCATCCTGGCATCAACCCTCATAGGCTTCTTTATCGGACAACGACGCAGGCTGGTGTCTGCTCTGCTCACACAGATCGCTCTCGTCCTAGGCGTGATCGTTTTGTTGCTCTCGACCTCGGTTGGGCAAGAGATGCTCGAGCAAGCCCGTTTCCTCGACCTTCAGGAGCTACAGCGTTCCCGAGACGACCTGGCCCGGGCCGGATCCGGCTTCGCCGTTAATGCCGACGTTTCGACGCTGCCCGGCCTCGTTCGTTTTCTGCCAATGGGCATTCTTTATCTTTTCTTCTCGCCCTTCCCTTGGACCGTCACCAACCTGCGACAGCTGTTCTCCATGCCCGACGTGTTCATGTGGTATGCGCTCGTACCGTCATTGCTTCGTGGGCTCAGCTCCGCGATCCGCCATCGATTGGCGCATATGATGCCTATCCTCTTGTTCACCACCTCCCTCACGATTGCCTACGGGGCGTTTTTGGGGAACGCGGGCACCGCTTATCGCCAACGGACCCAGATCATGATGTTCTACTTTCTCTTCATCGCAGACGGCATGTATCAGAGGCGTAAAGTGACGAAGAGCTCCACGGAAGAGTTGGAGCTCGCCACTGGGAATTAGTGGCGGGTCTTCCAGGCATACCGCAGCGTGAACCTGGCATGAAAGTTGCTCTCCAGTCGGGTGGCATGGTGCGAGTTCTTCTACACGCCCTCATCGCGGTACTCCCTTGGTGGATCAAGAACCCCCTATATCGCCTTGTTTTCGGTTATCGAATCGGACGGCGCGTCCGAATTGGTTTCTCACCCATCTTCGTGGATCGGTGCGTCATCGGTGATGACACCCGCATCGGTCACCTGAACGTGTTCTGGAGAACAAAGGAACTTCGCATCGAGGATCACGTGAGAATTGGCCACTTCAATCTCTTCCGGGGAGGCGACCTGATTCATCTGGAGCGTTTCGTCGAGATCTTCCGGGCCAACGTCATCAATTCGATACCGGATCCTGAAGTCGACAACCCGACGAAGCCCGAGTTTCGGCTTGGAGCGGGGAGTATTTTGACGACAGCGCATTGGCTGGATTTCACGGACTCGATTACCATTGGGTGCCGCTCGAGTCTCGGCGGACGTCACTCCTCGCTCTGGACCCATGCTCGCCAACGGACTCGTCCAATCTCAATAGGGAGCTTCGTTTATTTGGGCTCGGAAGTTCGTCTCGCGCCCGGCGCGCGAGTGCCTACCTTTTCCGTGGTTGGAATCGGATCCGTGGTCGTCGAAGCCATTCGTGTCCCTGGGCACCTGATTGCTGGCTCGCCCGCTCGTCCTATCAAGGCCCTCGATTCTGATGAACGGGCGCTAGTGACGCGCAAAACGCGACGTGACTTGCCGGACGACGTGGGCGCGACCGAGCTCGAACGGATCGAGCACGAGATGGCAGCTTCCACTCGTCGCGCGTCACTCGCTGCTGTGGAGTAGGACCCGGCCATGTGCGGTATCGCGGGAACTTTGGAGCTCGGTCCAGAAACACCCGACCCCGATGTGCTGGCTCGAATGGTGGGCGCCATCGCGCACCGCGGACCGGACGGGACGCGGGTTGCCGTCGAGGGACGGGTCGGTCTCGGTCACGCGCGCCTAAGAGTAATCGACCTTTCCGAGGCGGCGGATCAACCGATGTGGAACGAGGATCGAACCGTGGGGGTGGTTTATAACGGCGAGATCTATAACTTCCGCGCGCGAAGGCAAGAGCTCCAGTCGGCCGGCGTCCGCTTTCACACGCGAAGTGACACGGAAGTGATTCTCCGACTCTACGAGCGCCTCGGGATCGACGCCATCTTGAAGCTCGATGGAATGTTTGCGATCGGTATTTGGGATCGAGCGCGCCAGCGGCTCGTTCTGGCTCGCGATCGAGCCGGGAAGAAACCGCTCTTCTACTGGCACGACGACCGCCGATTCGCCTTCGCATCGGAGATCAAGGCGCTTCACGCCCATCCGCGTATTCCTCGAGAGCCCGACCTCGGCAACCTGCCCCAGTTCCTGACCTACGGGTACTTTCCACACCCGGCTACCGGCTACCGAGGTATCCGGAAGCTTCCACCCGCCACCGTTCTCAGCGTGGATCTCAACGGCCGAACGGAGCAGACGCGTTATTGGACACCTCCCTTTCAAGCGAACGGTATCCGCCGTAAGCAGGAAGCCGTCGAGCAGCTCCACAGCCTGATGCAAAAGGCGGTGGCCAAGCGGCTGGTGAGCGATGTCCCTATTGGAGCGTTCTTGAGCGGTGGTTTGGATTCCACCGTCGTGGTGGGGCTGATGAGCCGTGCGCTCTCTCGCCCGGTGCGAACCTTCAGTATTGGGTTCGAGGGCCAAGCCGCTTACGACGAGACGGAATATGCGGAGCTGGCCGCCCGTACCTTTAAGACAGAGCACACGACCTTCCGTGTGGCGCCTCCCGACGAAGACTTGTTGGAGCAACTGGTGCACTTCCACGATGGTCCCTTCGGGGACTCCTCGGCCATACCGACTTACTTGGTTTCTCGCCTGGCGCGAGAACACGTAACCGTCGTCTTGAACGGCGACGGTGGCGACGAGCTCTTCGCGGGTTACCAACGGTTCGCGGCGGCGGTGGCCACCGAGCGGGTTCCTTACTGGCTGCGATCCTGTGCGCAACCTTTGGGCCGGCTGATTCCGGAACCGAAGAGTTGGGCGAGCTTGTCCAGGCGTGTGAAGCGCCTTCTGGAAGTTGCCGCGCTCCCCGCCGGGGAGCGGTACCAGGCTTGGTGCAGTGTCTTCCCGCAAGTGAGCGAGAATTTGCTGTCCGCCCCCCGGTCTCAGGAGATGGACCGCGCCATCACCGATTTTTCGCGCTCCCATTTCGAGGCGGCCGCAGATGGAACCGTCCTGGCCCGTCTTCTGTACCTAAATTTTTGCACGTATCTCCCTGAAGATCTCCTGGTCAAGATGGACCGGTGCTCGATGGCGCACGGGCTGGAAACCCGATCGCCGTTTCTCGATACCGCGCTCGTGGAGTTCGCGGGTCGGCTCCCGGACCGGTTCAAGCTGCGGGGCCTCACCACGAAATACATTCTGCGGGAGACTTTCAAAGATCTGGTCCCAGGCGCCATCTTGAAGCGCGGCAAGATGGGATTCGGCGTTCCACTCGGCCCGTGGTTGCGCGGACCGCTCTCCCCGTACTTGAAGAAACACCTTTCAGCAGCCAACGCTCGGATATACGACCACGTGCGCCGAGATGCCGTTCAAAACCTACTCGACACTCACCTTTCCGGGAAAGCGGATCTCGGGCAGCAACTGTTTTGCCTCCTGACCCTCGAGATGTGGCTCAGGACTTTCTAGAGGAGCGAAGCATGAAAGTGTTGGTCACCGGTGGCGCTGGCTTCATTGGATCGCACGTCGTCGATCGTCTGGTCGGCCGGGGAGACGAGGTCGTGGTCCTCGACAACCTCGACCCGCAGGTTCATGGCCCGGAGGCGACGGAACCGGTTCATATCGCCTCCCACGTCGCCTCGCGTGCCGTAGAGTTCCTGCGGGCGGACGTGCTGGATCGAGAACCGCTCCGCCGTGCCCTCCACGGTGTCGAGGCGGTCGTTCATTTGGCGGCCGCCGTTGGTGTCGGACAGTCCATGTACGAACCCTTCCACTATGTGCATACCAACGGCAGTGGAACGGGACAGCTCCTGCAGCTTCTGACAGAAAAGAAAAGAGTGGCCAAGCTGGTGGTCGCCTCCTCCATGAGTCTTTATGGAGAAGGTGCCTATGAGTGCGGTGCGTGTGGTGGACATACTCCTCGGATCAGAGACGAAGAGCAATTGGGCGGCGGCGATTGGGAAGTCAAGTGCGCCGACTGTGGAGCATCTTTGATACCCCAGCCGACTTCCGAGGACAAGCCGGCGGATATTGCCTCCATCTATGCGGCAACGAAGAAGCATCAGGAGGACTTGGCGGTCTCCTTCGGCCGTGCCTATAAGATCCCCACCTTTGCGCTCCGGTTCTTCAACGTCTACGGACCTCGCCAAAGTCTCTCGAATCCTTACACCGGCGTGGCCGCGATCTTCATGTCCAGACTGCTCAACCAGAAGCCACCGCTGGTCTTTGAAGACGGCGAGCAGAGTCGCGATTTCATTCACGTCGACGACATCGCCGAGGCGGTGATCCGAGCCGTCGATTTCTCGGGGACAGGCGCTCACGTGCTCAACGTGGGGACCGGCCGACCGGTCACCATCCGTCAGGTTGCGGCCGTCCTCGCGAAGGAGATGGGCGTGGAAAT
>DATEAO010000441.1:0-5285 GCA_035288345.1 Candidatus Methylomirabilota bacterium
CCCGAACCCCCGACCCCGAACCCCGGACCCCGGTGGCATGAACGTTCGACCGGTGCGCGGCATCAGATTCAATCCTGACAAGGTGGACGACCTCTCATTGGTTGTGGCGCCGCCCTACGACCAGATCGACAGCCAAATTCAGGCGCGCCTGTACGAGCTGCACCCGAACAACGTCGCGCGTATCACGTTTGGCCGCGAGGAGCCGGGTGATAACGGCGCGCGAAACAAATACCAGCGGGCCCGAGAGACCTTTGAGCGGTGGCTGGCCGACGGCGTGCTGATCCAGGACGAAGAGCCGGCGATTTATGTCTACCATCAAACCTATCGCATCGCGGGCAGCGAGGTTACTCGTCAAGGGTTTGTGGCTCTCGGTGAGCTGACCGACTACTCCCGGAAAGTGGTCTTTCCTCACGAGCGCACGCTCGCCAAGCCGAAGGAAGACCGCTTGCGGCTGCTCCAGACCACGATGGGCGATTTCGGGCTGGGCTTCATGCTCTTTCAGGATCCCGACGGGGACGCGCTTCGCGCGATGGCCTCCACGGTCGCTGGGGAGCCGCTGGCGGAAGCCCGAGACCTCAAAGGGGAGCGGCATCGACTCTGGCGGATCACTAATCCGCGGACGAGTCGCAGCATCCAGGCGCTGATGGCGCCCAAGCGCGTGATCATCGCTGATGGCCACCACCGATACGAGACCGCGCTCAGCTACAGCAAGTCCCATCCGGGCGCGGGGTTCAAGCTGATGGCGTTCTTCTCGATGGACGCGCCCGGCCTCACCATCCTGCCGAACCATCGGCTGGTCCACAGCGTAGCTGATTTCTCGCTCGGCCGACTGGTTGCCCAGGCGACAGAATGGTTCGACGTGGCCACGTTGTCCGCGCAACCGACCGTGGAGGCTGAAGCAGCCGCGCTGGTCGCTCGCCTATCAGCCGGAGCGGCCGCGGGAAGGATTGCCGTGGGGCTGGTGGCCGGAGGTGCTCCCAACGGCCTGATGCTCACTCTCCGGCCTGAGATGTTCGATAAAATCCCGTGGCCGCCGGGGAAGCCTGAGGTGTGGAAACGCCTCGCGCTCTCAGCGCTTCATGAGGGACTGCTGCAGCCATTTCTTGGGATTACGGATGAAAAGCTCGTGGCGAAAACCAACGTCGATTACATTGCGGACGCTGCCGAAGCCGTCCGGCTCGCTCGCTCGGAGAAGTACCAGGCGGCTTTCCTTCTGAACCCAACCACGGTGGAGGAGCTACGGGCGGTGGTGGAGGCAGGAGAAGTCCTCCCGCAGAAGGCCACTCACTTCTATCCCAAGCTCCTCGACGGCCTCGTCTCCGCTAAAGTCGGCGGCCAGTAGCGCCGTGGCGATACAACACCCCTGCCAGGATCTGACATCCGACATCTGAGCAAGCTTCGTGATCGGGCGTTCCGACGTCTTCCGTCGCTCAGGGTTCGGGGAGAGAAGAGCGCCCTTCAATTCATCAACGACGTCGGGATCTGCTCCACCTTTTACCGCTTTCCTGAAGGCCTGCCGTGCCTCTGGGAGGCCGTGACGGGCAGGGCAAACCCCCGCTGGCCCCGCCACTCTCACCACGACGCGACAGTCGGGACCACCTGGGAGCTCAAGGACACTCTGCCCGCCAAGCGGAACGTCTATTACGGCAAGCTGCTTAAGGGGCGTCCCGTGCTGGTTGCGCTTGATCTCTTTCCTGCCTTCTATGCCCTGGTCAGAGGGCGGCAGCGGGCAAGGGACTATGTGGCCGAATACCAAGCCGGGCGTTTGTCCCTCACCGGAAAGCGACTGATGGATCTTCTGATCAAAGATCACCCGCGATATACCCGCGCGCTTCGCGCTGAAAGCTTTATGCTCGAGCCATCAAGAACGAGGGAGTTCGAGCGCGCCATCGCCGAGCTTCAACAGGGACTGTGGATCGTCAAGACCGAAGAGCGGTACGAGCCGTCGTTCTCGTATCGGTGGGATCTCCTTGAAGCGTGGTTGCCCGACGCCGTTTCCGCAGGCCGGCGGATCGGCCGAGGCGAAGCCGTGAAACAAATTGTCTCGAGATATCTCTCGGCAGCGGTCTACTCGACCCCGAGACTGATCACCCGCCTCTTCAGTCTTTCGAGGGAAGAAGTGGAGACTGCGATCGTTGGTCTTCAGAGTTCCGGGAGGCTCTTGACCGGCGTGGCTGAACCGTGGGTGGTGGACCGGAGAGCGGTCGGGCAGAGTCGCTGACTGAAAGACGCAACCCCGACGGAAGTCAGTGATCTCCGTCGGGGTTGCGAAGGAAAGTACTCTTCCGGAGAGCTACTCCCCGGCACCACCACCCGTGCAGCTGGCGAGCGCCACTTCCGGAGCGATTGGCCCATAGAAGTTGGAGTCGCGATCCGCGCTGGATTTCTCGGAATCCGAGAACCGCGTCGCCACGACCGGTGAGCTCGAGCCCGCCTGGCTGGGCCGGCGCTGTACTCCGTCTTGCGAAGCATCCAGAGCAGCGACAGCAGCCTGGTGAAGCTGAACGATCTCTAAAGTAATCCCGGTGTTGCAGATCTCTCTCAAATCGATGACCTGCTGGTAACGCTCCATTTCAGCCTGAAGCGCAATGGCGGGAGTGGCCGCCATGAGCGCCACGACCGCGAGAGAAGCGAGAAGAACGTTCTTCATCATCTTTCACCTCCTTTCGACGTGCGTTGTCAAACCACTCGAGCCGCCGGGCAGTGTGCTGGACGGTCAAGGGCCGATAAAGCCATCGTGCGGGTGAGCAAGCGTAGTGCCAGGCGCGGTGTGCAGGGAAACAGATGTAAAAGACTGCCGGATCTTGGTGATTTGTTTGTGTGACGGGAGAAAATGCAAGTCATGAATCATATCGAGGCATATGGGCCAGCATTCCCGAGTGTCACGCTGTGTCACCCTGGGGTTACAAATGAGGACAGGAAGTGTGGTATCCTTCGCGGTTCATCCGAACCTTCAACCTTGAGAAGATATTCTTTCAGTTTGCTGCGCGGTCGTTCTGGAAAAGGACTGCCCGGGGCAGGCACCCGCCTCCTCAGTCTTTCAAAAAAAGGGAGTGGAGACAGCGATCGTTGGTCTTCAGAGTTCCCGGAGGCTCTTGACCGGCGTGGCTGAACCGTGGGTGGTGGACCGGAGAGCGGTCGGGCAGAGTCGCTGACTGAAAGACGCAACCCCGACGGAGATCACTGACTTCCGTCGGGGCTGCGAAGGAAGGTGCTCTTCCGGGAGAGCTACTCCCCGCCGCCACCCGTGCAGTTGGCGAGCGCCAATTCCGGAGCGATTGGCCCGTAGAAGTTCGACTCGACGTTTGAAGTGGATGTGCCGGCAGCCGAGGACTGCGCCGCATCTATCGGCGTCTTCGAGCTCGCCAGGCGTCCTGCCCCGTCGTTCGTCGCGTCCAGAGCAGCGACGGCAGCCTGGTAAAGCTGAACGATCTCTTGAGTAATCCCCGTGTTGCACATCTCTCTCAAATCGATGACCTGCTGGTAACGCTCCATTTCAGCCTGAAGCGCAATAGCGGGAGTGGCCGCCATAAGGGCCACGACCGCGAGAGAAGCGAGAAGAACGTTCTTCATCATCTTTCACCCCCTTTCGACGTGCGTTGTCAAAACCACTCGATCCGTCGAGCAGTGTTTTTGACGGTCAAGGTCTGAAAAAGCCATCGTGAAGGAGAGCAAGCGTAATGCCAGGCGTGGTGCAGCAGGGGAGAAACGGATGAAAAGCGCAGAGGATCTGGCGATTTACTTGCTACGACCAGAAAAGATGCCGGCTACGAAATCATCACGACATGTCGGACTGGCATTCCAGAGTGTCACGGCTGTGCCACTCCGGCGCCGCCAATAAGACGAGGGCGACGTTTATCTTTGCTGGTGAGTCCGAACCCTCAGCCTCGGATAGCTATTCGTCCAGCTCACGACGCGATCGTTCTTGAAGAGGACTTCCGAGGTGCCATACTGGAACGCCTCGCTCGTAAAACGATCAGGCGTCCCTTGAAGGGCGAGGACCTCATCTTTGGTGGACCCGATCGTGAAGGAGTCCGTCGTGGCCGGACGTGCAGGAAGCAACTGCACCTTGAGTTTGGGGAAGTTGTTCTTCCACCCGACCACGGCCCCCCCCTGGAAGAGGACCTCCGACGTTCCATAGTGGAGCGAATCTCCGGTAAAACGGTCAGGTGTGCCCTGAATCGCGACCACCTCGTCCTTCGTCGAACCGACCGTGTAGTGAGTCTTCGTTGTCGGGGACGCGGCGCGTAGCTGAACTTTCAGCCTCGGGTAGCTGTTGTTCCAGCTCACCACGCGATCGCCGTGAAAGAGGACGTGAGACGTCCCGTAGTGAAAGGTGTCGCCGGAGATGCGGTCAGGCGCTCCCTGGATCGCCTCGACTTCCGCGCGCGTCGATCCGATCGTGAAGTAGCGGGTCGGCAGCGAGAGAGGAAGTGTGATCTGGAACTCGCTTTGGACAGGCGGTTGCGTTGCGGCTGTGATGGTGCCGGTGTCCTGCTGGTCGGGCTCGTTTCCGATCTCGGCCTCCGGAGCTTCAAACGCAGCCTTGTAAATGTTCTCAGCGAGCCACTCGCGCAGGTGCGGCACCGCGGATTCTGCCACGTACCAGACCGCGAGGATCAGGAGGACTGCACCCAAAACCCTCGCAAGCGACACGCGTTTTCGGATTGGATCAGGCCGCTTCCTGACGCGCCGCGGAGGGCCCTCGCGACGATGCGGAGCGGTCTGGTGAGGCGAGGAGACGCCGCGCTCTCGGTGGTCGGCTCGACGTGTAGTCGTGGAGTCGTCTGGTCGAGGCGGACGAGCGTGCCTGAGCCGATTGTAAGCCTCGTTGATCTCTTTGAGCTTCTCTTCAGCGTTCTGTCTGAGCCGGTCGTCCGAGAAGCGGTCCGGGTGCCACACTTTGACCAGATTGCGGTAGGCCTGCCTGATCTCGTCAGGTGACGCGCCGGGCCTCAGCCCGAGAGCAACGTAATAGCGCTCAAGGTCGTCGCTCATGGCCATGGGGGATCAGGAGGGGGCAATGTTTGCTCATCAACTGAATCATACCCCAACTCGGACGGTTGGGAGGAATCACCGTTTGATCACGTCAAGATCAGCCTGGCAGGCCTTGGTGTGTCGCGCGCCGGTGCCGCCGCCCCAGACAACCATGGTCTTCTCAGCACCATCGAACGTCAGCTTCAAGCGTTCACGGCGTGACGCTCGTCCCGTTTCTTTCCGTTCCGGGCGCGACTACTTCAGCTTGAGGAGCCTTCTCGCGTTGCCCCCGAGAATCTTCGCCTTTT
>DATEAO010000442.1:0-4234 GCA_035288345.1 Candidatus Methylomirabilota bacterium
CGGGATATCCTCCCGGTAGGACTTGTACATCGCCCCCGCCTCGACGAGGGGGATCTCCGCCCCCTCGAACTCCTTCCACTCCTCCTCCGAGAAGCCCGCCCCCGCCAGCCCCGCCAGCCTGTCACCCGCCGGGGTGACGGCCCAGATGTAGAAGCGATCAATCGCAACCACCTGCCGCGCGGCCTCGAGTACGCGCGTGAGCTGTTCCCTCAGTGACAGCGGTTCCTGCATGGCGGTGGAGAGCTGGTAGAGCTGCTCCAGGTTCCTCGATAGGCTCTCGAGCTGCCGGCCCTTCTCCTCGATCTCCCGGAAGAGCCGGGCGTTCTGGATGGCGAGCACCGATTGGGTGGCAAACATCCGCAGAAGATCGACCAAATCATGTGGGAAATCTCCTGGGGACTTCCGCCGCACAACGAGGCCGCCGATGATACGATCCTCACGTAGCAGGGGAATGGCGAGACTGGCGCGGAACCCGAACCGCGACAAGACCTCGCGCGTTCGCTCAGTGTAAGCCTGCTCTTCCAGAATGTTGGGAACCTCCACCGGCTCACGGGTTGTTGCTGCCCGACCTAACGCGCCCTGCCCCAGACGAGGTGGACTCGCCCGAAGCGCGTTGATGAGTTCCTCCTCCATCTGATCGGTTGCGCGCAGAAGGAATTGTTGCGACTGCTCGTCGAATTCGTAAATGGCTCCTCCGTCGGTGCCGCTCAGTTGGACAGCGTGAGAAGCTATCCTGGTAAGCACTGTCTCGAGATCCAGCGTGGAGCTAACAGCTTGCCCTACCTCCCCCAAGGCTTTCAGCTCTCCCACTGAGCGCGCCAGCTCACGCGTCCGCGCCTGCAATTCTTGGAACAGGCGAACGTTCTCGATGGCGATAACGGCTTGAGCAGCGAAGGTTTCGAGCAGTTTGATCTGTTTATCTGAGAAGGGTCGAACCTCGGTTCGCCTTACGTTAATGACACCGATGGGATTTCCCTCTCGGAGCATCGGCGTACTGAGAAATGTCCGCGTCCCTGTACTTGGGAGATCGGAAAATTCGCTCTTTATCGCCTCCGCGAGATCGTTAACGTGAATCGTTTCTCTATTGAGAATTGTTCGTCCTGCTGGGGTGCGTGAGGTTGTGCGTACAAACTCGGGAGCTGGAGCGGTACCGAACGAAGCTACTAATCTCGTGCCCTCACCCTCAACAAGGCGAATCTGTGCATCCGTTGACTCGCAGAGTCGGGCTGCATTCTTGGCGACAGTGTCCAACACGGGTTGAATATTTGTCGGCGAGCTGGCGATAACGCCGAGAATCTCACTCGTCGCAGTCTGCTGCTCCAACGACTCTTTGAGCTCTTGGAACAACCGGACGTTTTCGATTGCGATGACAGCCTGGTCGGCGAAGGTTTTGAGAAGGGCAACCTGCTTGTCGGTGAAAGGTTGGACTTCTGTGCGGCGAATCACAATGCACCCAATAGCCTCATCTTCCCTCAGCAAGGGCGTGACAAGAACAGTGCGCGCGCCACTGCGTTGGTGCAAGAGTCTAGATTCCGGGAACTCCGTTTCAAATTCAGCCGTAATGTCGTGGACATGCATCGTTTGCTTCTCGAGTACGGCTCGGCCGGGTGCGTGACCTCGACTAATGGCAGTGCCAGTAGTATCAATCGCGGGGGGTATTGGTCCAACTCCCGCCATGCGCCGAAGAACGTCACCCTCGACGCGAAGGATTTGAGCATCGCTTGCATCGCACAGCCGCGCAGCATTTTCTGCAACCACATCGAGCACCGGCTGGATGTCCGTCGGCGAGCTGGCGATGACGCCTAGAATTTCACTGGTCGCAGTCTGCTGCTCCAACGACTCTTTGAGTTCTTGGAACAACCGCACGTTTTCAATAGCAATCACCGCCTGGTCGGCGAAGGTTTCCACGAGCTTGATCTGCGCTGCGGTGAAGGGGCGTACCTCGGTGCGACGCGCGGCTAGTATCCCAATGAGTTCCCCTTGCTGACGAAGGGGAACGGCCAAGTAGGTCAAGAAGTTGCGCCCGGCGCCGACGACACCCAACGTTGGGAAATCGTTCTGAGCGCGGACGTCGGGAACGTGGAGCGTGCCGTGCTCGCGCATCCAGCGAAACTGGGGTGCATCGATACTGATCTCGACGGTGCGAATGGGTATTGGACCAAAATGAGCCCGCGGAACCATAGCGTCGCGCTCGTTGAGTCGCAGCACCACGTCATCAATCCCACAAACTCGGGCCGCGCTCTCGACGATGGCGTCGAGGACCGGCTGCACGTCTGTGGGAGAGCGGCTGATGATGCCGAGCACCTCAGCCGTTGCCGTCTGATGCTCCAGGGCCTCGCGCAACTCCGCGTTGCGCTCCTGGATCTCCTTGAACAGCCGGACGTTCTCAATCGCGATCACCGCCTGGTCGGCGAAGGTTCTAAGGAGGGCTATCTGTTTATCGGAAAAAGGCCGGACCTCTAGTCGGCGAATGAGAATAGCTCCAATGGGAATGCCCTCGCGTAGTAACGGCATGCCAAGGATCGTCCGAGATCCATCCCTCGCTGCTTCCGGATACTCAGTCTCGCGCTCCGGCTCCAGGTCAGGCACATGGATCATTTGTCGATCGGTGACGGCTCGGCCGGACACTGTTTGGCGGCTAATCGGTACGACTTCGGGCACCGGAAGCGGACCATATGAGGCCGCTAGACGAAGGACGCTCTCGTCAACTAGCCGAAGCTGTGCATCGTTCGAGTCACACAGCCGTGCGGCGTTTTCTACCACCACATTCAGCACTGGTTGGAGATCGGTCGGCGAGCTGGCAATCACCCGCAGGATCTCGCTGGCCGCGGCCTGCTGCTCCAGAGCTTCGGCAAGTTCGCGCCGCAGGGACTCAATGATCTGCGCCTGGTTAGGCTGAAGTTTTTTCGCCACGGGCGAGCGCGGCTTTGGCTTCGATTTCCGAGAGCCTTTTTGGGAAGTGGTCTTCATAAAAAAGCGCGGCTTGGGGAAACCCAGTCCGGGCTGAACTGTTGCGCATCAAAGATGTGACCGGGTCAACTGACACCGTGAATTCTAGAATGAATTGTAGGTGAGATGTTATTCTAAGTGGATGTTAGGGGTCAACCTGGCAAATAAACTTTTTTGCCGTGCAGCAAATGGGGTGTGGCCGCCTGGACGAGGCCCAGCCGCTTCGCTCAGTTACTGATCAGACAGGAGATGAAGCGTACCCTTATCAAAGTCGAACTGGAGGCGATAGCCTCGAAAGGCGTTGACGCCAAGTATAAGATGGATACCAATTCGAAGGTTTGTCAGATCCATTATTCCTGCGCTGAAACGCGTCAAAGAACATCGGCCGACCGCTGCGCCCGTGATCGAAACCGAAGAAACCTGACGAGGCTCAGTGCCGATGCCAACAATCCAGCGACGTTCTTCCTCACGAAGACCGAGTTGCTTTACCAAGCGAGGATCAACCAGGCTCTCAGTGGCGCCAGTGTCCACCAAAGCCCTGACGATGGTGCCTCCTATGCGAAGGGCAATCACTGGAAGGGAAAAAGGACGGAAGGATGCCCGGCTACGTGGCACTCACACCACCACCGCGGGTCCCGGCTCGAGGGCGGGACCGTAGGTCACCATCGTAAGAACTCCCCTTTTACGATGTGACTTCCAAACTTCCTGAAAATCCTCGGGATCATGCGCGGTGGTGATGAGTTTTCCGCGCACGGGCTCTCCGTCGTCTTCTGCCGTTACCTCCAAGAGTATCCAGGTGCCCGGATACTGTTCTTCCCATTCCCGGATAGCCTTATCAAACCTTCGGGGTTTTTTCACAGACCGACGAGGATTATTAGACCGCGTGGACATCAGAAGTAATTCCTTTTATCTGAATATCTACTGATAAGCACACAGGAAGAAGTGTAGGGGCACGCACCTCCGGTGTCAAGCAGGTCGTGGGCCATGGTGAGGAATAACGGGTTGGCCCACCAGTCCCTGTTTGTCCCTCGCGTAACAGTGAAGTAATGCGATCTGGTTAACCTGCGCGCGAGATTCTGCCATCCGCAGTATTGGGATCCGATTCCATCCACGCCGGTGTCAGATCCTTGTACAACACATCCGGATCGATGTCGGCGCCGTTGTCCCATACAAGTGTTCCCATGCGGGGATCAACTTTTACCGAACGGAACATTTTAGGATCGTTTCGTATCGGTTCAAAGATCGGCCCGTGGAGATAACGCTCAAGATCGATTTCTTTCGTCGT
>DATEAO010000443.1:0-4011 GCA_035288345.1 Candidatus Methylomirabilota bacterium
CTTGGATTGCGCCGGCGGAGCCGGCGCTCGAACAAAGAGAACGCTGACAGCGCCCGACCGAGAACGTGGTAGGGCGAGCCACAGCCGAAGGCGAGACGAGCAACTCGATGAGATCGGCGAGCGAGAGCGAGCCGATGCGACGGTTATGGGCGCGGCGCTACGAGTATTCATAAAAGCCACGGCCGCTCTTTCGGCCCAGGCGCCCTGCCAATACCATGCGCTTCAGCAGCGGTGGAGGCGCGAAGAGCGGCTCTCGGAACTCCTGGAACATCACCTCCGCCACATAGAGGGTGGTGTCGAGACCCACCAGATCCAATAGAGTGAACGGGCCCATGGGATAGCCGCAGCCGAGCTTCATGGCCTGGTCGATGTCCTCCTTGGTGGCGATCCCCGACTCCAGGAGCCGAACCGCTTCCAGGAGGTACGGGACCAGCAAGCGATTCACGATAAAGCCGGTGGAGTCTTTCACGGCCACCGGAGTCTTCCCGGCGGCCAGCACGAACTCCCACGCCGTCTGAAACGCTTCGTCGCTGGTCAAGATCGTGCGCACGACCTCCACAAGGCGCATTAACGGAACCGGGTTGAAGAAATGAAGCCCCAACACCTTCTCGGGCCGCTTGGTGGCAACAGCCATCTCGGTGATCATGCACGAGGAAGTGTTCGACGCGAGGATGGTGTGCGGCGGGCAGATCTGATCGAGCTTGGCGAAGGTCTCTTTTTTGAGCGCGATGTTCTCGGTGATCGCCTCGATCACGAGATCACACCCTGCGAGGTCCTCGAGCCGGGTCGTGCCTGTCATTCGGCTGAGGATCGCGTCTTTCTCCTTGGCATCCAGCTTGCCTTTGGCGACCGAGCCTTCCAGTGATTTCCTCACCCCGCCCAGTCCACGGTCGAGCAGCTCTTGAGAGGCCTCCACCGAGTAAGTCGCGAGTCCGGCTTGAGCGGCAACCTGAGCGATCCCTGCGCCCATGAGCCCGCAGCCGACAACGCCCACCCTCTTAATGGCCATAAGGGAGAGAGGTAAGATCGCGGATGTCAGATGTCAGAAGTTAGATTCTAGACATTTGGAGGCGGATCTCTGACATCCGAGATCCGACCGGAGGTCTAGTCATAGGTGATCAATGAGTGAAGCTGATACTGTTTCAGCTTCTCTCGACCTTTGAGAAACGCCAGCTCGATCAAGAACGCCACCCCCACCACATGTGCGCCCAACTGCTCGATCAGCCTGAGCGTCGCGGCCATGGTGCCGCCTGTGGCGAGCAGGTCATCCACAGCCAGCACTCGCTGCCCTGGCTGAATCGCGTCTTCGTGGATCGCCAGCGCGTCCCGCCCGTACTCAAGCTCGTATTCAACCTCGATGGTCTTCCCCGGGAGCTTCCCGAGCTTTCGGACCGGGACGAACCCGGCGCCGAGCTGATGAGCCAGCGCTCCCCCGAAGATGAAGCCGCGAGACTCCACGGCCACCACCACATCGACCCGCGCCTGTTGGTACTTTTTCGCGAGCTGGTCAACCACGTACGAAAACGCCGGGGGGTCCTTCAACAGTGTCGTGATGTCTTTAAAGAGAACGCCTTCTGTTGGGAAGTCTTTGATGTCCCGAATCTTGCTCTTCAGGGTTTCAAGGTCCATAGAAATGCCTCTCCCGGGCGTGGTCTCGGGCACATCTTACTCGGAACAGGCAGCAGTGACAAGCCTGTATAGGATGCGGGGTTCGGGATGCGGGGTTCGGGGTTGGTTGGGGGTCCGGGGTTTGGATCGACAAACGCCCCGAGGCTCCCCGGGGATTTCACGTGCTGAGGGTTTTAAGCAGGTCGGGAAGCTCGGCGAAATGACGCAGGGTGGCATCCGGCGTCAGCGAAGGGGGGTTCGAGTCGCCATTCGGAATATAGTGGATGGCTCGCATGCCTACCCCTTTGGCTCCCCCCACGTCGGCCTCGGCATCGTCGCCAATATGAACCGCGTGACCGGGCTCACGGCGCGCGCGCGCGAGTGTCTGTCGAAAAATTTCTGGGTGCGGTTTTCGATATCCCAGCTCGTCTGAAAAGGTCACCACTGTGAAATGGTTCAGGAGATCGTAGCGCGCGAGGAGCTTTCTGAGAACCACCCCGGGCGTGCGGCCGCTGTTGGAGATCACGCAAAGCGTGAAGCCGGCTTCGCGCAGCGCCGCCACTGTCTCAAGGATCCCCGGCGATGGTTCGGGAGGAAAGAAGAGCGCCGGGGTGATGTACGCCTCCTCGACCTGGCGGAGGGTCTCACTGTCCAATTGAGCAGGCAGGTCAGAGGAGAGCGCGCTGAGAAACACGCTCACTTGTTCACGGATGGTCCAGTCTCGATTCTCCCGCCAACGGCGGGTCATGGCTTGGCCGGAGGCATCGTAGGCGCGCATCAGCGCCTGATAGGTGATCCGCTGGCCGCTCCTGGCCAGCACCATGCCGACCCCTTCGAGCCGCAAGGCTTTGGCACGCTCCATGTTCTCCGAGGTATCAGCGAGCAATGTGCCCCAGAAATCGATCGTCACCGTATCAATCATGTTCGGGGTCCGGGGTCCGGGGCTCGGGGCTCGAAGTTCGGGGTTCGGGGTCCGGGGTTCGGGGTCCGAAAGACAAGGGCTGGGATTCGGGGACCGGGGCTCGGTTCTGTCTTGCGAACCCCGAACCCCCAACCCCGAACTCCGGAATTAGTAGCGGCGCATGGAGGGATCAATCGTTCTCGCCCAGGCATCGAGGCCCCCATCGAGATTGCTGACGCGGAGGAATCCCTGGCGCTCCATCCAGTCCGAGATCGCCGCGCTCCGGACCCCCTGGTGGCAGATCACCACGTACTCATCCTCCGGATTCAGCTCGTCAAGACGGAATGGAACCTCCTCCATCGGGATGTGAAGCGAGTTTTCCAACCGGCAGATCTGCACCTCCCAGGGATCACGGACGTCAATCATGACGAGCGGCTCATGCCGGTCCAGCTTAGTTTTTAATTCCTGCGGGGGCATCTGTTGAGCCATGGCACCACCTCACGTTGACGAGATCGCGACATGTTTGGTTGAGAGAAAATCGACCAGGCCGCGGTTCACCTGTTCGGCATACTCAATTTGAGGAAAGTGTCCGCAGTCCGCAATTGATTCGAGTCTTCCCCGGCGGAGCCGCCGCGCGATCGCCTCGGAGTGCGAATGGCGGACGACCGGGTCCTCCCGACCGTGGACCAGCAGAATCGGAAGGTCCAACGTCTCCAGGTGGTTGCGGTAGAATGCGCCACTCAATCGAAAATCCTTCCTCACTTCCCGAAGTGTCGAAAGATACGCGTAACGGCCCGCCGCGCTCCGCCTTAACTCGTAGCCGTTGTCGACCAGAAAGTCAACCTCGCCATCCTGATCAGGGATCACGAAGCATCGAGCCACAGACCATCGAATCAACCGGCGCGGGGCGCAGGCTGCGCCCAGCTCCCCCACCCCCGGGACCGCCGCGAGCCGGTAGAGCAACGGCGGGTGATACCCAAAGCCGGGGATGACCGGAGCCACCAAAGCAACACGACCAATATTCCACCGGTTGGCCACAGCATAGGCCACCACGACCGCGCCTCCGAGAGAGTGACCGACCAGGGATGGTTTTTCGAGCTGAAGCGCTTCTGCGAATCCATCGAGGACGCGCGCAAAGAACGGGAGACGATAGGACACTCGCGGTTTATCCGACTGCCCGAAGCCCGGCAGATCGATCGCGTACGCGGTGAATCGACGGCCGAGCGCGGAGAGGTTATGCCGCCAGCTCTCGGCGAATCCACCAAGCCCATGGACCAGCATGACCGGAGGCCCTTGTCCTTCCACCAGATAATGGAGGCGCAGAGAAACGCCGTCCGGCTCTCCGAGCTTGATGTTCACATGAGGCATACGGGGTTACCGCTAGCTCTCCTGTCCATGTTTCTGCCAAACTTTCTTTTTTCCGTTCACTCGCGCCGTGGAACGTATTTCGGGGTCTGGGGTCAGGGGCCTCGGGCTAGCTAGAAGATCGGCCTTGGCGGACC
>DATEAO010000444.1:0-11219 GCA_035288345.1 Candidatus Methylomirabilota bacterium
GTGCGCCGCGTCAAGGGCTACCGACACCTGCCCGCGCTGCGGCGTGCGTTGCAACAGGGAATGGAGAAGTCACAGAAGAAGGCCGCGTGAACAACGTGGAGTTGCCACTCGGATTTCAACTAAGAATGGGATTGACTCTCCTTGGTTGTTAAGTTGAGGTGTCTACTTCATCGGGGGAGGTACTCAGCCGGCTCGAACGCGCTGTTAGAGCTCCCTCTGTTGACGTTGACAATATGGCTTGTATTGGTTGACAATAGGAGCATCTAAGGTTGTCAATATCAGCGCCATGCCCAACGTTAGAGTACGCGGTGAAGCGGTGAGACGCTACATCGTTGAGAATGTAGCAAAGCACGCTTCCGAGATCGCGAGGATCACGGCGGACAGGTTCAATATTACCCGGCAAGCCGTCAACAAGCACCTGCAGAGGCTTGTAAACGAGGGCGCACTGACCCAGGAGGGAAACACCCGAAACCGGTCGTACAAGTTGCCGCCGTTGGTGCATTGGCAGAAGACCTATCAGCTCACCAAGGCGCTCGAGGAGGACCGGGTATGGAGGGAAGACGTATATCCTTCCTTAGGGCGACTGCCTCAGAACGCCCTTGACCTTTGGCACTACGGCTTCACAGAGATGCTCAACAATGCCATCGATCATTCTGAAGGTACCGTACTTGGAGTCGATCTCCAGAAGACGGCTGCAACCGCCCAGATCGCGATCTATGACAACGGCGTCGGCATCTTCAAAAAGATCCAAAGCGTGCTTGGTCTTCCGGATGAGCGCCATGCGGTCCTTGAACTCGCGAAGGGGAAGTTAACGACTGACCCTGAACACCACACCGGGGAGGGCATCTTTTTTACGTCTCGTATGTTTGATGACTTCGAGATCTTGTCCGGAGGCGTCTACTTTTCCCACAAGTTCGACGAGAAGGAAGACTGGATCTTGGAACGGGACAGATTCTCGACGGGCACCGCAGTGTGGATGAAACTGAACAACCACACTGCAAGGACCACGAAAAAGGTGTTTGATAAGTTCACATCAGGCGAGGACTACGGGTTTACCAAGACGGTCGTACCTGTGAAACTGGCTCAATATGGCGACGAAAATCTCGTTTCTCGGTCTCAAGCCAAGAGACTCTTAGCTCGGGTGGAGAGGTTCAGAACCGTGATATTGGATTTCCGAGGTGTAGACTCGATTGGCCAGGCGTTCGCTGACGAGATTTTCCGAGTGTTTGCAAAACAACACCCCGGAACCGAGTTGCTTCAAGCTAACGCGAACTCCGCGGTGAAAAGAATGATTGCCAGGGCACTTAGCAGCTTAGAGTTCTAACGCTCATCGTGAGCGGCCGGCCGCTCTGGGCCGGGGATCTTCCCCGAAAGAGTGGACACGGCTTCACGTTACCACCCGCTCGAATGTGTTGTGATAAGCTTTCGTCGCGTTAACTCGGGAACGTTGACGAGATCATATGCTCAAGTACGCGGTTAAGCGGGTGCTCACGGTGATTCCGGTTCTGCTTGGGGTTTCCTTTCTGGTCTTCGGCTTCCTTCATTTGATTCCAGGTGATCCAGCGGTCGCGATGCTGGGAGAGCGCGCCACTCCTGAGCGGGTGGCGGAGATGCGCACTCAACTTGGGCTGGACCAGCCGCTGCTCTTCCAGTATCTCGGCTACCTCGGGCGGGTGGCGCGCGGCGATCTGGGCGTTTCGATTCTTCGCGGCGAAGCAGTGGGCCGGGAGATCATTCAGCGCTTTCCGGCCACGGTTGAGCTGGCACTTGCCGCGATGCTCATCGCTCTCGTGCTCGGAGTTCCAACGGGAATTCTCGCCGCGGTGCGGCGGAATTCTTCGGTTGATCTGATCAGCCGGGTTGTCACGCTCACCGGGATCTCGCTTCCGATCTTCTGGCTCGGCCTGGTGCTGGCGTGGGTGTTCGGCGTGATGCTCGGGTGGCTTCCCACCGGATTCAGGCTCGACTCTGACGTTAGCGTTCGACCGATCACTGGTTTGTATCTGCTGGACTCGCTGCTGACCGGTGACTTGGAAGCGTTCGGGAACGCGCTCAGACATCTCGTGCTCCCAGCATTGGCGCTTGGGACGATCCCATTAGCGATGATCGTGCGCATGACTCGTGCGGCACTCCTCGATGTGCTCTCTCAGGAGTACATCCGGACTGCTGAAGCGAAGGGATGTCCTTGGAGCAGAGTGGTACTTTCTCACGCGCTGAGAAACGCCCTGCTTCCGATTCTGACTGTGACCGGGCTCCAGGTGGGCTCGCTTCTGGCTGGCGCCATCCTCACGGAGACGATCTTTTCATGGCCCGGCATTGGGCGGTGGATCTACGAGGCGATCCAGGCGCGCGACTACCCGATTGTCCAGGGCGCCACGCTCTTCATCGCCACGCTCTTTGTTGTGATCAATCTCGTGACTGACTTGTTATACGCCAGTGTTGATCCGCGTGTCCGTTACGAGTGAGCCTCAGGCGAGTCTGGCGCGGGAGACATGGCGTCGCCTGCTCAGGAATCGCCCCGCAGTCTGCGGTCTCTTCCTCGTTACCTGCTGCGCGCTCGCGGCTCTGACCGCGCCCGTACTCGCGCCCTACGACGCGAGCACTGATTCTGATCTGGCGCTTCGCCTGCGTCCTCCAACTTTATCAGCGCCGTTCGGCACGGACTCGCTTGGGCGTGATGTTTCAGTGCGAGTGCTTCACGGCGCTCGATATTCGCTCAGTATCGGGGTGGGCTCTGTGCTGCTGGCCGTTGCTGTGGGGAGTGTGCTCGGCCTCCTTGCCGGCTACCTCGGCCAGTGGCTGGATCTCGTGGTGATGTTCTGCATGGACATCCTCCTGGCGTTTCCTTCGACACTGCTCGCGATCGCCATCGTGGCGATGGTCGGGCCCGGACTTGGTAACTCATTGTTGGCGATCAGCCTGGTGAGCATTCCCATCTACGCCCGCTTGATCCGAAGCGTCGTCTTGTCGGTCAGACAGGAGGAGTACATTGCCGCTGCCAGAGGGGTAGGGGCCAGCCAACCCCGCATTCTCTTCCGGCACATCGCGCCGGCCAGCATAGCTCCCGTCGTCGTGCAGGGAAGTCTCGGGATCGCGCTCGGTGTGTTGGAGGCCGCGGCCTTGGGGTTCCTCGGCCTCGGGGCTCAGCCGCCGACCCCGGAGTGGGGCGCGATGCTCGCTGACAGCTACAAGCACTTCACCAGCGGCGCCTGGTGGGCCTTTGTTTTCCCCGGCGCTGCCATCGCGCTCGCCGTGCTGGGCTTCAATTTGTTAGGGGACGGCCTCCGCGACTTGCTGGACCCCAAGCTGAGAGACTAACAGGCTGCTGGAAAAGGCCCATCTGCGGCGAAGGCTTTCCTCGGAGGGGGGCACGCCCAACTGCCCCTCACCCCCTCGATCGGACAAGCCGATCGAGAGAGGCCGAACCTCCCGCAAGCTTGCGCGGGCCAAGCCCGCGCTCGAATGGCGAAGGCATTACTCGTCGTTGCAACGTACATCTAAGTACGTCTCACTCCTCGCTTCCTCGCCGCCTTGCATCTGGACCTTTTTGAGCAAGCCTGTGCTGCCGGCAGGCCTTTTTCAACGGCCTGAGAGGGTCTGGAGCGCTGCTGCGGGATGTGCTAGGATGAAGCCCGCACTCTTCGCATCGCAGTCGATCAATCTTCAGAATGGCAGGCGGTTCGACCCCACCGCCTCAGCCGCTTGCCGAGGAGACGGGCATGGCCATTGACATCGCCAAGATTCGAAATGTCGGCTTTGTAGGCCACGGGGGTGTCGGGAAGACCTCGCTGGTGGAGGCGCTCCTCTCTACCGCCGGCGCGGTCACCCGCCTGGGAAAAGTGGACGACGGCACGACCACGACCGACTGGGACCCCGATGAAATCAAGCGCAAGGTGTCGATCAACACCGCGATCGCGTACTGCGACTGGAAAGGCCATCACATCAACTTGGTGGACATGCCGGGGTTCGGCGACTTCATCGCCGATGCGCGCGCGGGGCTGCGCGTCGTGGAGGCGGCCGTGGTGGTAGTCGACGCGGTGGCAGGCGTGGAGGTGCAGACCGAGAAGGTCTGGAAGTTCGCCAACGAGTACAACCTGCCGCGCCTCGTCGTGATCAACCGGCTCGATCGGGAGCGTGGCGACTTCTTCCGAGCTATCGAATCAGTCGGCCGTCGCCTGAAAGCGAGACCGGTCGTGCTTCAGCTCCCCGTTGGGGCCGAGTCTGCCTTCAAAGGCGCGGTGGATCTCGTGAAGATGAAGGCGTTCGTCTACGCCAACGGCAAGCTGGAAGAGCAAGGCGTGCCTGCTGATCTGGAAGCTCGGGCCAACGAATACCGAGACAAGCTGGTCGAGGCCGCCGCGGAGACCGACGACGAGCTATTGAATCGGTACCTCGAAGAGGGAACGATCGGCGAGGCCGAGATGCTGAAAGCGCTCAGGAAAGGGATCATGGAAGGAAAGGTGATCCCGGTCCTCTGCGCGGCCGCTTCCAAAGTGATCGGGACGCACCTCCTGCTCGACTTGATTGTCGAGTCATTCCCGTCGCCGGCAGACCGCGGCGAGATTGAAGCGACCAACCTCAAGACCAAACAGCCTGAGATGCTCCGGGCAGATCCTAAAGGCCCGATGGCCGCGCTGATCTTCAAAACCCTGTCCGACCCTCACGTGGGGAAGCTTTCCCTCTTCCGCGTCTACTCCGGGAGCCTGAAGTCGGACAGCCAACTGTTGAACAGCTCGAAGCAGGCGAAGGAGCGTGTCGGGCAGGTCGGCTGGCTCATGGGGAAGACGCAGAAGCCGATGGAGTCGCTCGGCGCAGGCGAAATCGGTGTGGTGGCGAAGCTCAAGGAGACGATGACCGGCGACAGCCTGACCGAGGAATCCCACCCCATCCTGCTTCCCCGAATTGTCTTCCCCGAGCCGGCAATCTCTTACGCGATTCAACCGAAGGCTCGGGGCGACGAAGATAAGATCTCGAACGCCCTGGCGCGCATCGCCGAGGAAGACCCCACGGTCCACTACCACTTCGATCCCGAAACGAAGCAGCTCCTCGTGTCGGGCGTGGGGCAGCTTCACGTGGAAGTGGTCGTCGAGCGGATGAAGCGCAAGTTCAACGTGGAGGTGAACCTGCTCCCGCCGCGCATCCCCTATCGCGAGACGATCAAGGGGAAAGCCCAGGTCCAGGGGAAATACAAGAAGCAGACCGGTGGCCGCGGCCAGTACGGCGATGTCTGGCTCGAACTGGAGCCGCTCCCCCGGGGGACCGGCTTCGAGTTCCTGAACAAGATCTTCGGAGGCTCGGTGCCCCGCAACTACATCCCGTCGGTCGAAAAAGGTGTCGTTGACGCCATGAAGCGCGGCGTTATCGCCGGCTATCCGGTTGTTGACACGAAGGTGAAGCTCTACGACGGTTCATACCACGAAGTCGATTCATCGGACATGGCGTTCCAGATCGCGGGCTCGATGGCCTTGCAAAAAGGAATCGTGGAGGCCACCCCGATCCTGCTTGAGCCGGTCATGACCGTCGAAGTGACCGTGCCGAGCGAGCAGACGGGCGATGTCATCGGCGACCTGAACAGCCGCCGGGGACGCATCGCGGGCATGGAGCCGGCGGGTGACGTCTCCATCGTCCGCGCGCACGTCCCGATGGCCGATATGCTGAACTACGAGCCTCACCTCCGCTCCATGACCTCGGGCCGCGGCTCATACTCGATGGAGTTCGCCCACTACGAAGAAGTCCCCGCGTTCCTCGCCGAGAAGATCATCGCCCACGCCAAGGCTGAAAAAGAAAAGGCCGCCGCAGAAAAGCACTAATTTTCGGGGTTCGTGGTTCGGGGATCGGGATTCGGGGTTGGTGAAATCCTGATTCGGACCCCGATCCCCGGACCCCGGCGCTTGTCAGAGCTTAACAGTGTGTTGAAAAACACCCTGCTAGCGCTAGTACAGGCCGTTCAAAAAGGTCCAGATGCAAGGCGGCGAGGAAGCGGGGAGTGAGACGTACTTGGATGTACGTTGCAACGACGAGCGACGAAGCCAACGCCGCAGATGGGCCTTTTTCAACGGCCTGTCAAGACGCGGGGAGCGCGCTCTTCACCTTCGCGAGCGACTCTTGCATGATCTGGGCGGTCTCACCAGCGATCCAGCGCCGCTCCACCTGCCAGTAGTCCGGCGAGCGCTTGCCCGACTTCACCGTCTCGGCCGCGATGACCATCAGCGTTGCGACAACCTTGTCCTGCCTGAGGGCGGAATACTCGATGCCCGCCCAGTCGATGACCTCGTCGATCAGCTCACCGTTGACGTCGCGCTCGTAGGGCTCTCTCCACCCCATGTGCTCCGGGCGGAACGTGGTCGCGATGCCGGTATGCTTCGAGACCACTCGAAACGGCTGCATTCCGGGACGGCGATACACCACTGACAGCAGGATGTGTCCGCGGGTCCTGGTGTGCGTGTAAATCCCGGCGAGCGCATAGTGCTGGGCCGTGGCCTCGGGCATCCCTTGAGAGACCAGTAATCGCTGGAACGCTTGGGTCGCTTCGAGCATCGCCTCGGGGCGATGGCGGCCGAAGCCGAAACCTCCGCCGGCAACTTCGCCCGTCTGTGCGTTTACCCGAGGGTCTTCAATGGAAACGCCGAACGTCGCTTTGTACGAATCGTCGAGCGAAACGGCCTGGGCTTGAACCAATGCGCGGTTCAACTCGGCAAGTCCGGTCCCGATCGTGTAAGGCAGGAACGCGAGTCCCTGCACGAGCCCGGCGACGATCACGAAGGGTGAGAGCACCAAGCCGACCAACCCCTTGCCGAACGCATCCCATCCTTGCTGGCTGTATGGCGCAACACAGCCCGTCGCAACCAAGGCCACGACAACCACCACCGCAAGATACCGTCGCATCCTTCCTCGCATGGCCGTCCTCCTTTGGCGGGAAGCCCGCCCGTTTAAGGGTTCTGATCCGGTCCGTTTCCGACTTCCGACAATCACAAGGGCAAGCCCGGTGCCATTGAAGAATGATTGAAGAAATAGCCGGTTACGGACTGACAGTCCCCTGTCCGGACAGGCGCTTCAGGGAATCGAGCGCGGCGCGCAGGCAATCGCGCTCCTGGAACGGACAAAGGAACAATGGTGGCTCGGCCACGCTCACTGGCTCGTGGGGCTCAACTACACCCAAACCGGAGAGTTCCAACCGGCGCTCGAGGCTTCCACTCGCGCTCACACCATCGGCGAGGCGATCGGCGATCCGAGGCTCCAGACCTTTGCCGCGTGGGTGACGGGGACCATCTATTCCGCAATGGGGGAATGGGACGCTGGGATCGCGGCGTGTCAGCGAGGGCTGGAGCGCTCGCCGGACCCGCTGAACAGCGCCATTGTGAAGGGGTGGCTGGGCTTTGCGTATCTGGAAAAAGGAGACCCTTCCCAAGCCATCCTCCTTCTGGAGGAGTCAGTCCGGGAGACCGGAAAGTTCGGGTTCAAGAAGTTCCAGAGCTGGTTCACAACATTCCTCGCCGAGGCGCACCGGATCAATCGAGAGCTCGAACAGGCGCGTGACCTCGCGCAGGAAGGATTGCGGATCGCCACAGACGCAAAGTTTCCGGTAGGCGTCGGTTGGGCCCGGCAGGTCCTTGGACGGACGGCCTTGGCGAACGGCGCGCTTTCCGAAGCAGAGACCCAGCTCGGCGGGGCCCTCTCCACCTTCACCGCCATTCACTCGCGCTACGAGCTGGCGCGAACCCACCTGGACCTCGCTCAACTCGCGCGCGCGCAGGAACGCAAAGACGCAGTGGCCTCGCATATTCGCCGCGCGCTTGATCTATTCGCCGCTCTCAAGGTCCCCAAGCACATCGAGCGCGCCAAGCAACTCGCCAAGGCGTTCGGAGTGATGTAAGCTAAGCATACTTTTTTCCACCGTTCACGATCCAGCGAGGGGAGTCCGTGCATGCAGTGTCCCCGTTGCCAAGCTGAGAATCGGGAGGGGCGGCGCTTTTGCGCGAAGTGCGGCGCGCCGCTCTCCAGCGCCTGTCCCTCGTGTGGCTTCTCAAACGAGCCCGGCGACGAGTTTTGCGGCGGGTGCGGGCAATCGTTGCGGGCCGCAATACCCGCGCCGCCCAGGTATCAATCCCCGGAGTCTTATACCCCGAAGCACCTCGCCGAAAAGATCCTGACCTCCAAGAGCGCCCTCGAGGGCGAGCGCAAGCAGGTGACGGTGCTCTTCGCCGACATGAAGGGCTCGATGGAGCTGCTGGCCGATCGTGATCCGGAGGACGCGCGAAAGCTCCTCGACTCGGTGCTCGAGCGCATGATGGAGGCCGTGCACCGCTACGAGGGGACGGTGAACCAGGTGATGGGCGACGGGATCATGGCGCTCTTCGGCGCGCCGCTGGCTCACGAGGACCATGCGGTGCGGGCCTGCTACGCCGCGTTGCGGATGCAGGAGTCGGTGAAGCGTTACGCGGAGGAGGTCCGCCGCTCGCACGGCGTTATCGTGCAGATCCGGATCGGCCTCAACTCGGGAGAGGTCGTGGTCCGCTCCATCGGCAACGATCTCCACATGGATTACACAGCGGTGGGCCAGATCACCCACCTCGCAGCGCGGATGGAGCAACTTGCCAGCCCCGGGAGTGTGCTCATGACCGCGGACACTCTCCGGCTCGCGGAGGGATTTGTCCAGGTCAACTCCCTGGGTCCGATCCCGGTCAAGGGACTGTCGGATCCAGTGGACGCGTTCGAGCTACTCGGCGCCGGGCCAACGCGGAGGCGCTTCGAGGTCGCCACCACTCGCGGGCTCACCCGCTTCGTCGGACGGCAGACGGAACTTGAGGCCCTTTACCAAGCCTTGGAGCGAGCCAAAACAGGTCACGGTCAGATCGTTGCCCTCGTCGGCGAGCCCGGCGTGGGCAAGTCCCGCCTCTTCTGGGAGTTCACCCATTCCCATCGGACTCAGGGATGGCTGGTTCTGGAGATCGGCTCGGTCTCCTACGGCAAGGCCACTCCCTACTTTCCCGTGATTGACCTCCTCAAGCGCTACTTCAAGATCCAGGACCGGGACGATCAGCGCGAGATTCGCGAGAAGGTTACCGGGAAGCTCCTGACGCTCGATCGAGCGCTCGAGCCGGCGTTGCCTGCCTTCCTCGCCCTGCTGGACGTGCCCATCGAGGATCCTCAGTGGCTGGCCCTCGACCCCTCCCAGCGCCGCCAGCAGACCCTGAACGCAGTCAAGAGGCTCCTGCTTCGAGAGAGTCAAGTCCAACCCTTCTGCCTGGTCTTTGAGGACCTCCACTGGATTGATTCCGAAACCCAGATCTTCCTGGACAGCCTGATTGAGAGTCTTCCCACTGTGCGGCTCTTGCTGTTAGTCAACTACCGCCCGGAGTACCAGCACGGCTGGGGGTCGAAGAGCTACTACACTCAGCTCCGGCTTGATCCGCTTCCGCCACAAAGCGCTGGAGAGCTGCTCCGGGCCCTTCTGGGCGAGGATGCCGGGCTCGAGCCGCTCTATCAGCTCCTGATCGAGCGGACCGAAGGGAACCCCTTCTTCTTGGAAGAGAGCGTCCGCACGCTTGTGGAGACCCAGGCCCTGGTTGGCGAGCGAGGGGCGTATCGCCTGGCGAAGGCCCTCCCGAGCATTCAAGTGCCAGCCACGGTTCAGGCGGTCCTGGCCGCGCGGATCGACCGGCTCCCGCAGGAGGAGAAGAGTCTTCTTCAAACCGCGGCCGTGATCGGCAAGGACGTGCCATTCGCGCTTCTCCAGGCCATTGCCGAGCTGCCCGAAGAAGCGCTGCGCCACAGCCTCATCCACCTCCAGGCCGCTGAATTTCTCTACGAGACGAGCCTCTTCCCCGACCTTGAATACACCTTCAAGCACGCCCTGACCTATGAAGTGGCCTACGGGAGTCTCCTGCAGGAACGGCGGCGCACACTCCACGCTAAGATTGCGGAGGCCATTGAGGTGCTGTATGCCGACCGTCTGGCCGAGCAGGTCGAGCGGCTCGCCCACCACTACACCGAGGCAGGGCTGAACGAGCGGGCAATCGGCTACTGGGAGAGAGCAGGTGAGCGTGCCATTGAGCGGTCAGCCCATCTGGAGGCCATCGGACACTTGACCCGCGGGCTCGATCTGCTCAGGCCTCTTCCGGAGACGCCGGACCGGATTCGCCAGGAGATCACGCTCCAGATCGCGCTGGGGGTGCCGCTGGCGGCGACCAAAGGCTACAGCACACCCGAGGTGGAGCAGGCCTATAGCCGGGCGCGAGAGCTGTGCGAGCGTATCGGGGAGACCGACCGCATCTTCTCCGTGCTTTACGGGTTGTGGAGGTTCTACTTGCTGCGCGCGGACTACGCGACAGCGCGGGACATAGGCGAGCAACTTCTTCTGCTGGCCGAGCGCGCGGACAACGCGCTGTTCCTCGTGGTGGCCAACCGGGCGCTCGGCTCGACGTTCTTCTATCTCGGTGAGTTCCTGGAGGCTCGGTCTCATCTTGAGAAGGTGATCGGTTGCGAGGCGCTCCCAAAGCTCCGCTCCGAAGCCTTGAGTCATGACGTAGCGGACCCGTGGGTCGCGTGCCGCTCCTATATGGCGTGGACGCTCTGGCTGCTTGGCCGTCCAGATCAGGCCCGCAAGGAGATCGACGAGGCCATCGCCATGGCGCGCGGCATCGAGCACCCGTTCAGTCTGGCTCTGGCTCTGAGCTTTGCGTCATGGCTGCACCAGTTCTGTGGCGACGTTGAACGGACCCGCGACCGGACCGACGAGGCCCTTGCGCTTTCCACTGAGCACAGCTTCGGGTTCTGGCTGGGCTGGGGAACAGTCATGAAGGGCTGGACACGAGCAGAGGGCGGTGGGGGAGAAGACGCCTTCCGGGAGATGCGAAAAGGCCTCGCCGACTGGCGCTCTACCGGCTCTCGCTTGGGGCAGACGTACTTCCTCAGCCTGCTGGGCGAGGCCTGCGCGAAGCACGGGGAGGCCGAAGAAGCACTCAGCACACTGAGCGAGGCCCAGGCGTTTTCTGATGAAAGCCAGGAGGCTTGGTGGCAGCCGGAGATCCACCGGCTCAAGGGCGAGCTGTTCCACAGTCGTGGTCGCGACGGGGAAGCCGAAGCCTGCTTCCATCAGGCCATCGAGCTGGCGCGCCGGCAGCACTCCCTCTCGCTTGAGCTGCGCGCCACCGCCAGCTTGAGCCGGTCAGCCAAGGAAAAGAGCGAAACGACCATCGCGCGCCGGATGCTTGGCGACG
>DATEAO010000445.1:0-2091 GCA_035288345.1 Candidatus Methylomirabilota bacterium
AAGGCGGAGGCATCATGACGTAGAGGACCTGCGCCTCGCCTTTCTCTTTGATCTGTTTTTCGAAGTGCTTGACCAACTTCTCTTGACGTTTCACCAGCGCCTGGATCTGCCGCTCCATGTCGGACGATGCCAGGTAAGGGCCCAGTCGCTCGGTCAAGAAAGCTTCGTCCAACGTTTGTAGCTTCTCCCACACGCTACGCGCGCACACCATGATACGGTCGAGGTCCTCGACTTCTTCCTCCATGGAGAAGGAGCGGGTATGGTCGATGAACCAGATCTTCCCTTGTCCGTCAATGAGAACGTTGCCCTGATTGCGATCGAAGTTGAAGAGCAGAACGTCGAACAGGTACATGAGCTGGGTCTGTTGGAACCAGCGGACTCCGCCCGGCGCGGGAAGACCTTTTTCCACGCGACCCCCCTCGGTCATGGCGTTCTCCACCCAGATCTGAACGCTGCCCTCGTCGTCCCCAATGGTTCGAAGAACGCAGGCCGGAACGTTGTCGAATCCCAGAATCCGGCTCAGCTCATAGGCAGCGCATTCGAACCGGTAGCTGTCCCGGAAGTTCCTATACTTCTTGCCGGTGAGGGTGGTGACACTGGCACCTATCTCATCCACGGTTCGAAAGGCAGCGTTGGCCTGCTGCCCGTTCTTCTCCAAGCGGAGCTTCAGCGCTCCGCTCCGACCCATCCCGATCTCCGCGCTGGCGACGACGTCAGCGGTGCGGAGGAAATCGACCAACTCCGCCTCGTCCTTGAATTGAAGCGTCGCGCCGTCCGGGCCGGGAAGCTCCAGACCTGTCGCGACCTGCGGCGGAGCGCCTTGCGACTCCTGGAAGGCCAGAGCCTCAGGCGGGCGGCCGCCCAGAGTGGAAACAATGCCAAACAGTGAGAAAGTCGCCGATGCCAGTACTTTCATGGTCCGTCGCCTCCTATGCACAGCTTCGCCCTCGTGCGGCACCTAGTTTCGATCCCAAGCCGTGCTCTTGCCGGCAGAGTTTACAGTAGGTCGGCGGCTGTTGTCCACATTGTGGCTCACCGGCTGGAGTTCTGGAGATAAGCGAAGATCGCCTTCAGATCCTCGTCGGTCATGCCCCTAAAGTTTCTTGCAAGAGTGTATCGCGGAAAACGCGGAAGAACAATGCGGGTTTATGGCGACCCGTGGATGTCCATGTCAGTGTCTCGAATTCTAACTAACGACCCGAACGGCACAAGGTACGGCAGAGACATCTCGCCCCTATTTCTTGAGAAGCAGCCGCTCGAACAAGGAGCGGTGCTCGTCACTCAAGGGGACGGGCTTCATGGTGTCGATGGATACCAGCACCGTGGTGATGCTGGCGCTGAAGCAGATGGCGCCGTCCCTCTTCCGGATCACATAACCGAAGGTCACCGAGCTTCTCCCCATCCGCTCGACGGTGAGCTCCACTACCGCCACGTCCCCATAGACCAGGGGCGCCGAGAAGGTGCTTTCGATGGCAACGGTGGGAAATCCCATTCGTCTCTCTCGAACGAGCTCCGGGTAGGAGACGGGTGCCGCGGAGTCGAAGAAGTCCTCGAAGGCGGCGTGGCAGAGATGAAAGAATTGGGGGTAATAGACGATGCCCGCACCGTCCACTTCGTCGAAACGTATCTTCTGAACGCTGGTGAAGGCCATCGTTTGGGCAGACAGCGACGGATGTGTCTCGATGATCGTCGGGCTCAGTTTCCGTTCTGCTGAAGGGAGGCGAGGCGATCTTTGACCTGCTTCTGATCGGGATTCAACGACAGAGAGCGCTCGAACGCCCCGGAGGCTTTTTGAACATCCCCCAGACCCTGGTAGCAGCCACCCAGCACGTTCAGCAACGTGGTGTCGGGCGGGCGAAGCGTCATCGCCTTCTCCAGGTACCCGACCGCTAAGGTGCAATCGCCTTGGAGACTGTGAGCGAATCCCAACCCGGCCACGACCCCGAACTGATTCGGGAAATCAGGCTCCAAGGGAGCGAGGAGCTCGAGCGCCCGAGCCGCCTCGCCGGCCTGGATCAAGACCAGCGCCAGCTGCCAGCGAGCGACGGGGAGTGCCCCTCCGCTTTCGGCAACGGCCTTCTCGAACTCCGC
>DATEAO010000446.1:0-5030 GCA_035288345.1 Candidatus Methylomirabilota bacterium
CGCCTATGTCGGAATCGGAGACGTGAGAGCGGCAAAAGGGCAAGCCGATCCGGCCATCGCCGACTATCAGAAGGCGTTGAGCTTTAACCCACTCAATCCCAGAGTCTACGTGAGTCTGGGAAAGATCTATTTCGCCGAGAAGGGCCTCTACTATGAGGCCGTGGAGGCGTACAAGAGAGCGATCGAGATCGACGCGAACTTCGTTGAAGCGCGCATGGGGCTTGGTGAGGTGTACGAGGACAAAGGGCTCTATCGAGAAGCTGTCGAAGAGTACACGAAAGTGGTGGAGCAGGATCCCGCACACACCGGCGCCCTTTACAATCTGGCGCTCGTCTATGAGAAGGTGGATCCGAAAGAAGCGGTCGCGAGGTGGGAACGCTACATCGCGGTCGCTTCTCAGATTCCGTCGGAAAAAGATTGGGTGGATGTCGCTCGCCAGCACATCCGGAAGCTCAAAGGCCAGCTAGAAAAGGGCAACTGATTGCAGCGCGGACGCCCGGGCTATCGCCCGCCCGTGCTCGCGTCCTATTTAGAGCTTCAGGAGCGATTCAAGTCTTCGCCGGTCGAACCCCGCAATCCATTCCTCGCCGACGCGGATCACTGGGACGGCGAGCTGGCCCGTTTGCCGAACGAGTTCGAGGCGCGAATCGGCATCTTCAACCACGTTGACCTCAGTGAACGGAACGCCCTTTGACGAAAGAAACTCTTTCGCTCGCCGACAGGGGACTCAGGTGGGGGTCGAGTACACCACGACGTCTGGATAACTGGCCATCGACGGTCCTCCCTTTCCTCTTTGAGATGCAGGAACCGGCCAGAATGATTCCCTCACATGGAGAGCTGGTGTCAGACCGATGAGCGCGTTTCTTGACAGAACTCAGGGAATACGGCTATTGTGACGTGGCCGTTTTTTGAGGAGGGTGTTCTCGATGGAAGAGCTACGAAAAAACCCTGCGACCGGGCAGTGGGTGTTGGTGCGCCCGGAGACTGTGCCAGTTGGACATCCGACTGAATGCCCGTTTTGCCCGGGAAATGAGTCGGCCACGCCGTCGGAGATTGCGGCGTTTCGGAAGGAAGGGGCGCCGCCGAACGGCGCTGGCTGGAGCGTCAGAGTAGTGCCCGAGCGCGACCCGTTCTTTCGGGTTGAAAGGGATCTGGTGCGCATGGGTGTGGGGATGTACGACACGGTGACCCCGCGCGGCGCCAGCGAGATCGTCATCGAATCGCCGGGTCATGATGATACGCTCGTCACAATGAGCGATGAACAGGTGGAACGTGTGCTTTGGATGTATCGTGATCGGCTCTCCGATCTTCATCGCGACGTCAAGATCCGCGACGTCCTGATCACCCGTCGCTATAAAAAGCCCGGCGCTCGGATTACCCACCCGTACTCCCGTGTGATTGCGAGCCCGATCGTGTTCGATGCGCTCCGGCGCCAATTGGTGGCCGCGCGCGCGTACTTCCGTTACAAGCGGCGGTGCGTCTTTTGCGATATTGTTCGCGAGGAGATCGCCGCAGAGGAACGTGTGATCCGGGTGACCCAGCATTTTCTCGTCGTCGTGCCCTACACAGCCCGTCACGCAGGGGAAACCTGGATCCTTCCCCGTCAGCACCATTGCGCGTACGAGTCCGTGAAATCCCCGGTGGTGACCGATCTCGCGCGTGTGCTTCGCGCATATCTCGGGGCGCTGAAGGCAGCGTTCGAGAATCCATCGTACGAACTCACGGTCTACACGGCCCCGAACCTCACGGCCAAGATCCTTCAGGACGATTGGACGACGATTCACGATGACTTCCATTGGCATGTCGAGATCGTGCCGCGGCCCGAACGGGCAAATCGAGTTGGTGGAATCTTCGTAACCGGGGCGCTTCCCGAGATGACGGCCGGGGAGCTTAGAAATGCTTGGGCGTAAGAGGGAGTTCCTCAGCAAAGTCAGGTTTTGATGAAGGTTTGAAAAACTACAGTCTTGCCAGCCGTTAGGTTTTGTTAACAACCTAATTTTATTTACTTAAATTTTGTATTGACAGGGCAGCTGCTGGCCGGCATAATACGACTAGATTAGTCGGCGATCAAAAAGGTCGGAGATCATGTTACGGTTTACCAAAAAGGCTGATTACGGGCTGATGGCGATCCACTACATCGCCGCCCATCAAGGGGATGCGATTGTCAGCAACAAGCGGATCGCTGAGGAGTTCAACATCCCGGCTGAGCTGCTCGCGAAGATCCTCCAGCGGCTGGCGAAGAGGGGGTTGATTCTCAGCCAGAGCGGGCCCAAGGGGGGATACGTCCTTGCCAGATCTCCCGATGAAATGACCGTGGGTGAGGTGGTCCGTGCGATCGAAGGGCCGATTCACATCGTGAGCTGCTTCGAGAATTCGGATTGTCCCCAGATGTCCCGGTGCAACCTTCGACGGCCGGTTCAGAAGATCCAGGCCAGCATTATCTCTTTACTCGACACGATGACGCTCGCTGAGCTGACAGCTGCCCCTATTCCAGTTCGTGAACTGGCAACGGTGAGTTAGGAGAACACCATGGCATTCAAGTCCCCCATTTTCATGGATAGCCAGTCAACCACCCCTGTAGATCCAAGGGTGCTCGATGTGATGATCCCGTTTTTCACGGAGAAGTTTGGTCACCCCGCGAGCCGGAACCACTCCTTCGGATGGGAGGCTGAAGCCGCGGTAGACCAGGCACGCGAGCGGGTGGCGAAGCTCATCGGCGCCCGAGACCCGAAAGAGGTGGTGTTCACCTCGGGAGGGACGGAGGCGATCAACTTGGCCATCAAAGGGGTGGCCGAGATGTACCGGGAGAAGGGGAATCACATCGTGACCACCGCGATCGAGCAACGCGCTGGCCTCGATGCCTGTAAGCGACTTGAGCGGCTGGGGTGCTCGGTTACATACGTGCCAGTGGGCCCGGATGGCCTCGTGGACGTGGATGAGATCCGGAAGGCGATCAGTGACAAGACGATCCTGCTCTCGGTGATGTTCGCCAATAACGAGATCGGCACGATCCAGCCCATTCCGGAGATCGGGAAGCTCGCCAAGGAGAAGGGAATCATCTTCCACTGTGACGCGACGCAGGCAGTCGGGAAGATTCCTGTTGATGTGGAGGCCATGGGGGTTGACCTCCTCTCCTGCACGGCTCACTTGATGTACGGCCCCAAAGGCGTGGGAGCGCTCTATGTTCGCCGCAAGAACCCTCGCGTCAGGCTGGCCCCGATGATCGATGGGGGCGGGCATGAGCGAGGGATGCGGTCAGGAACGATTCCAGTCCCCCTGGTCGTGGGTTTCGGCAAGGCGGCTGAGATCTGCCGAGAGGTGATGCCTGAGGAGTCGGCCCGTTTGAAGGCGCTTCGGGATAGGCTTCAGGACATGATCCTCTCATCGCTCGATGAGGTCTACCTCAACGGCCATCCGGAGAGACGGCTCCCTCACAACCTCAACATCTCGTTCGCCTACGTGGAGGGGGAATCGGTCCTGATGGGGTTGAACAAAGAGGTAGCGATCTCCTCGGGCTCGGCCTGCACCTCGGCGACCTTGGAGCCATCGTACGTGATTGCAGCGCTAGGCGTGGGATCCGAGCTGGCTCACTCCTCGATCCGGTTTGCCCTGCACCGGTTTAACACAGAAGAGGAAGTTGAGTACGTCGGCGGACGAGTCATCGAGGTGGTGACGCGGCTCCGGGAGATGTCCCCGCTCTACGAGCTGGCAAAGGAAGGCGTGGACATCAAGTCCATCCAATGGAAAGCCGGATAGATGATTTTCGATCCTGAGGAGGCACGAGCATATGGCCTATAGCGAGAAGGTAATTGATCATTACAATAATCCCCGGAATGTCGGGTCGTTTTCGAAAGACGCTCCCGGCGTGGGGACGGGATTGGTTGGCGCTCCTGAGTGCGGAGACGTCATGAAGCTCCAGATCAAAGTGGATCTGAGCACCGGGATCATCGAGGACGCCAAATTCAAGACATTTGGCTGTGGGAGCGCTATCGCCTCTTCCAGCCTGGCCACGGAGTGGCTGAAGGGGAAGTCGATCGAGGAGGCGATGAAGATCAAAAATACGGACATCGTCAATGAGTTGAAGCTCCCCCCGGTGAAAATCCACTGCTCGGTGCTCGCTGAGGATGCGATCAAGGCAGCGTTAACGGACTATCGGGAGAAGTGGGCGAAGAAAGAAACCCCCGCTGGCTCAACAGCGTCCTAACGAGGGGAGACATTTCGGAGAAGGAGGATCATTCGAACATGGCGGTGAATTTGAGCGAGGCAGCTCTCAAGCAGGTGAAGCAGCTCATGGAGGCGCAACACCTGGACAATGTCGTGCTCCGGATGGGGGTGAAGGGAGGCGGATGCTCCGGTCTGTCCTACTCTCTGGAGTTTGATACCGAGGTCGGGCCGCATGATAAACAGTTTGAAATCGACGGCGTCAAAGTGGTCTGCGACGCCAAGAGTTATCTCTACCTGAACGGGACCACCCTGGACTACGTGCCCCAGGGGCTCACAGGTGGCTTTACCTTTGTGAACCCCAACGCCAAATCGAGCTGCGGCTGCGGGACATCCTTTTCAGCGTAACCGACGGAGTTCTGATTGCAGGAGAGCGGTTCCCCATAGGGGACGAGGACGCGGCCAGTGTGGCCGTGTCATGGCAGCGCGAAAACGGGCCCCTGAGGCCCGTTTATTTTTTGAATCGTTCTGGAGAAGGTGGGTGACAAGTTCAGATTACTTCTCGCTCTTTGCTCTCCCGAGGAAATTAGAGATCGACCTCGAGGAGCTGGAGCGCCGTTTCTACGATCTCTCACGGCGGCATCACCCAGACTTTTTCATGTCAGCCGCTCCTGACGAGCAGGCACGGGCGCTTGAGCGGTCGGCGCTCATCAACCGTGCCTACCGAACGCTCCGCGATCCGATCTCGCGCATGGAGTATCTGATCGACATCGAGGGAGGGGGAGACGCGGCGATCCAGCCCAAAGCCCCGATGGACCTTCTCGAAGAGATTCTTGCGCTGCAGGAGATGCTGACTGAGGCGAAGAATG
>DATEAO010000447.1:0-7224 GCA_035288345.1 Candidatus Methylomirabilota bacterium
GGCTCAGCGGGATCATGCACGCCTCGCCGCCCGTGGACATGCAGCAGCAAGACTCGTACTTTGTCGTGGCGCATCTGCACTACGTGCTGGTGGGCGGAAGCCTTGCCGGCCTCTTCGCGGGAATCTACTACTGGTGGCCCAAGATCACCGGACGTCTGCTCGACGAGCGGCTCGGACGTTGGAACTTCTGGCTCTTCATGATCGGCTTCAACGTGACCTTCTTTCCGATGCACTTCCTCGGGGTGATGGGGATGCCGAGGCGCATCTACACGTATGCGCCGAACCTCAACTGGGAGCTCTGGAATCGCGTCTCGACAGTCGGAGTCGTTGTCCTGACGCTTTCGATCCTCGCCTTCCTCCTGAACTCTGTCCAGAGCCTGCGCCGTGGTGCCGTGGCGACAGCCGATCCCTGGGATGGCCGGACGCTCGAGTGGTCTGTGCCATCGCCACCCCCCGTGTACAACTTCGCTGAAATCCCAGTGGTGAGGGGCCGCGATGAGCTCTGGGCGAGGAAACAAGGACGCCGGCCCCCTGTGCCTGAGCCGACGCGCGCTCCTAGTGAAATCCATCTCCCTGCGCCGTCTCACTACCCGATTCTGGTTGCGCTCGGCATTGTGGCTGTTGTGGCCGGCGCGCTGATCCACCTCTGGGTGAGCATTGTGGGCGCGATCGTGATGGTCTATGGCGCGTATCGCTTCGCGTTCGAGTACCGGTCGGAGGCTCACACGTGATGGCCGAGGGCCTTGCGACTGCTCACGCCGAGCCAACCAGCACCGGGCTTGACCACCGGAAGATGGGGTTCTGGGCGTTTCTCGGCTCTGAGTGCATGTTCTTCGGCTCCTTGATCGCAACCTACATGGCCTTCAAGGGAAGAAGCGCCAGCGGTCCCCAGCCCCATGAGATCCTGAACATCCCGCTGACATCGATCAGCACCTTTGTCCTCCTGATGTCGAGCCTTCTGATGGTGCTGGCGCTGGCCGCGGTGCAGCGGGGAGACCGCCTCGGCATGAAGCTATGGCTCTTCGGCACCCCGTTCTTCGGCGCGATCTTCCTCGGCTTCCAGGTCTATGAGTTTGTCACCTTCGTCGAGGAGGGGCTCACGCTTCAGGTGAACCTCTTCGGCGGGTCGTTCTTCGTGCTGACCGGCTTTCACGGCGCCCACGTGAGTGTCGGGGTGATCTGGTTGCTCACGCTCTGGGTGATGGCGCTTCGAAACAGGCTCACGCCGCGCGATGCGACGCTGGTCGAAATCGCGGGCCTTTACTGGCACTTCGTGGACATCGTATGGATCGTCATCTTCACCTTCGTGTATCTACTACAGTGAAGTGTGAAGCGAACGAAACTGAAATGAAGAACTTCTTCTTCGACGCTTCACTCTTCACGCTTCACGCTTCACAAGAGCGTTCGCAATGATCGAACCGACAGCAGAACGGCCGCACCCGTCGATTAGAACCTATCTGATGGTGGGCGCGGTGCTGGCGGTCATCACGGCGGTCGAGATCGCGGTCTTCTATATCACTGCATTCGCGCGCTTTCTGGCCCCGACCCTGATCGTGTTGTCCATTGCGAAGTTCTCTCTCGTGGTCATGTTCTTCATGCATCTTCGATTCGACCACCGCATCTTCCGGTGGCTCTTCGTCGGGCCGTTGGCGATTGCTGTTGGCGTCGTGCTGGCCCTCGTGGCTCTGTTCGTTACCGGGTAGCGCTTATGATGAGTGAGTGGCACTGGGAGGTCACTGTGGCTGTGTTCCTGAGTCTTCTCGCGTATGCCGGAGCGACTCACCGGGCGCAACGGCGCTATGGAGAGGCTGTGAGCGTAATGCGAACGGCCTCTTTCATTGCCGGCCTTCTCTTTATCGTCATCGCCTTGAACGGGCCGTTGCATCTCCTGGCTGATCGCTATCTCTTCAGCGCCCACATGGTCCAGCACCTCCTGCTCACGCTTGCGGCGCCGCCCCTCCTGCTCGCGGGTCTCCGCTCTTCGCTGATCGAGCTGCCCCCTGTGCTCGCGGCGCTCCTCCGCCGGCTCACAGCTCCGGTGATCGCGTTCGCCTCTTACAATGCCGTCCTGATCCTCTGGCATCTGCCGTTTTTCTATGGATGGGCCATGGAGAATCACGCGGTCCACATTGCCGAGCACCTGCTTTTTCTGGGCACGGCGCTGCTCCTGTGGTGGCCGGTGGCAGGACCCAAGCTCGGCAAAGAGGGGATGGCGCCACCCGTTCAGCTCCTCTACCTCTTTCTTGCCGGGGTCCCGATGATCTCGGTCGCCGCGTTCGTGACCCTCGCCGACGAACCGCTCTATCGTTTTTACGCCGAGGCGCCGCGAACCTTTGGTCTGTCGCCACTGGCTGACCAGGTCGCGGGTGGCGTTATCATGTGGGTGCCTGGGAGTCTCGTTTACCTCCTGGCAATCACGGTGGTCTACTTCCGGTGGGCCATGAACGAGCGCGAGGACCCGACCGAGGGGGTGCAAGATGGAACTGTTTGAGCGCCGGGTGCTCCGCGAAGGGATCATCGCCGGTCTACTCGGTGCCGCGATCGTAGCGGTCTGGTTCTTGATTGTTGACGCGCTGGCAGGCCAGCCGTTCGCCACGCCGGCGTATCTCTGGGGCGCCATCTTCAAGGGGCTTCGTGACCCTCACACGATCCAAGTCTCCGCGCGGGCCGTCTTTGGCTATACCGTGCTTCACCTCTTCGCGTTTGCGGCGTTCGGTCTGCTCTGCGCCATGCTGATCGCGGCGGCTGAGCAGGATTCCGCTTATGTCTCCGCGTCGCTGGTGCTCTTCGGGTGTTTCCAGCTCTTCCTCCTTGGTCTGGCCTGGTTCCTCTCACGGTGGGTGGTGCAGCTTCTCTGGTGGGAGGTTCTCATCGCGAACCTGCTCGCCTCCAGCGTGATGGCGGGCTACTTTTTCCTTGGGCATCGGGCGCTCGGAGCTTCGGTGATCGGCGAGGTGCGAGTCACGCTTCGAAAGGGAACCGTCGCCGGATTGATCGGCGCCGGGCTGGTGGCAATCTGGTTCTTGATCTTCGATCTCGCGCAGGGCCAACCGCTCCGGACGCCGGCCCTCTTGGGCGCCGCGCTCTTCGAGGGGCTTCGCGACCCGGCGCAGCTTCAGATCACGATACCGATTGTGGCCGGGTACACGGTCCTGCACGTCGTCGCGTTCGCGCTGTTCGGCGTCCTCTGTGCGACTGTGCTGGCCGCCCTTGAGCGGGAGCCGGTGCTGATCTGGGCGTTCATCGCGCTCTTCGCCTGCTTCGAGGTCTTCTTCTTTGTGCTGCAAGGGGTGGTCGGGTCCGCGCTTGGCGCGCTGGTGGGGTGGTCAGTGTTGGCCGGAAACCTGCTCGCCTCCGCGGGAATGCTCGGCTACTTCTTCATCGGCCATCGCGCGCTCGGTCGGGAGATCCTTGGCCGTCACGCCACCGCGCTCCGCGACGGCGTGATCGCGGGCCTCATCGGCGCCGGCGCCGTCGCTTTCTGGTTTCTCCTGTACGATATCGCAAAAGGGCAGCCGCTCCGGACGCCCGCGTTACTGGGTGCCGCGCTCTTCCAGGGGATCGCCGCTCCGGAAGCGGTCCACGTGAATCTCGCTGCGGTGGCCGGATACACGATCGTGCACGCGCTCGCCTTTGTGATCTTCGGGATCATCGCCGCATTCCTGGTGGTGGCGGCCGAGCGCCAGCCGCTGCTCCTGATCGGCCTCTTCATGCTCTTCGCGGCCTTCGAGGTCTTCTTCTTCGGGCTCATCCTCATTCTCGCCGAGTCGATCCTCGGGGCGCTCGTCTGGTGGGCGATCTTCATCGGCAACCTGCTTGCGGCAGGCGCCATGCTCCTCTACTTCTTCGCCGGGCACCGTGCGCTGGGCCGCCGCCTCCTCGAACCCTGGCCCAGCGAAGAGGGAACGTAGTAAGCATATGGAGCGGATTCTCGAGCCTGAGCTGATGGTGGATGCTGGCCAGACGCTGGCCTACGCGCAAGCGGACTTCGCCGAGGTGAATCAGGGGTTCGTGGACCGCTTTGTAGGGACGTTCCCCGATTTCAAAGCGGGCGGCGTGATCGACCTCGGGTGCGGTCCCGCTGATATACCGATCAGACTGGCGCGAGCGCTTCCCGCAATCCGGATCACTGCTGTGGACGGTTCAGAGGCGATGCTGGCTTTCGGCCATCGAGCGATTGAGGACGCCGGGCTTGGTGACCGGATCAGACTTCTCCACGCGAGAGTGCCCAATCTCCCGCTCCCACCACACTCCTTTGACGCCGTCATCTCCAACAGCCTGCTCCATCATCTGCCCGGGCCATCGGTCTTCTGGAAAGAAGTGATGAGACTCGCGAAGCCAGGCGCTGCCGTTCTCATCATGGACCTCTTCCGCTTCGACTCGCCTGAAGAGGCGAAGGCGTATGTTGAGCGAGTGGCGGCGACCGAGGCTCCAATTTTGAAGGAGGACTTCTACAATTCGCTGCTCGCGGCTTTTACGCCGGAAGAAGTGCGCGCGCAACTCGCTAAGGATCTGAGTGGCCTGGAGTGCCGGGTCATCAGCGACCGCCACTGGCTCGTGTCCGGCCGCCTTCCTTAAACTCAATGGGTGGTAAAAAACACCTACGAGCCGCAGGCTGCTCAAAAAGGTCCAGATGCAAGGCGGCGAAGGTTGGGACGACTGATCTCGGATGTCAGATGTCAGATCCTGGATGTCCGATGCCAGTTGGTTCGAACTTCCGACATCTGTGATCTGACATCTCGTTCCGCCGCAGATGGGCCTTTTTCAGCAGCCTGCCAAATTGCTTGCCGTATAGCGTCTGCCGGTTACAATAGAATCAGTTGTTGACCTGGTCGATGTGGGCTGTGTTGTTGCTGCGATCTTCCTGCCCAATCGGTCTTGCCGCGACCAGTTGAGACACAGGAATGAACACTATCGCGATTCTTGTTGGCGGGGGGCCTGCGCCGGGCATCAACGCGGTGATCGCGGCCGCGACCATCCAGGCGAGGAACAGCGGCGCTCGCGTCTTGGGCGTGTACGACGGCTTCAAGTGGCTGGCGAGGGGCGATGCCAGTCATGTCCGGGAGCTGGAGATCGACGAGGTCTCTCGGATCCACTTCGATGGCGGCTCCATCCTGCGCACCTCGCGAGAAAATCCGGCGAAATCCCCTGAGTCGCTCCAGCAGACCGGCCGGACACTCGAAAAGCTCGGCGTGACTCACCTGCTGACCATCGGGGGAGATGACACGGCGTTCGCGGTCTCTCGATTGGCAACGCTTCAGGGAAATCGTCTGGCTGTGGCTCACGTGCCGAAAACCATCGACAACGACCTTCCACTTCCCCACGAGGTGGTGACGTTCGGCTTCACCACAGCGGTGAACCTTGGGAAAGAGATGGTCATGAATCTCATGCTTGACGCCTCGACCACCGAGCGCTGGTTCTTTGTCCCGGTGATGGGGCGGCGCGCCGGGCATCTCGCGCTGGGGATCGGAGGCGCCGCGGGCGCGACCCTCACTGTTATTGGCGAGGAGTTTCCCGAAGCGCAGATCCCTGTCCAGACGCTGGTGGATGTTTTGGAGGGGGCGATCATCAAGCGTCGCGCTCAGGGGCGTGAGCACGGCGTCGCGCTCCTGAGTGAAGGGCTTGCCGAAAAGCTCGATCTCACGACGCTCGGCGAGGTGGAGCAGGACAGCTACGGAAACGTCCGGCTCTCAGAGCTGGACCTTGGTCGAGTGCTCAAGGATCGGGTGGCGGCGAGCCTGAAGGCGCGGGGGATCGACGTGACGATCGTGGCGAAGGACCTCGGGTACGAGCTTCGCTGCGCCCCGCCGGGCGGCTATGACACGCAGTACTGCCGAAGCCTGGGCTTCTGGGCCACGCGGTTCCTGCTCGAGGGCGGGACCGGCGCGATGGTGACGATCCAGGGCGGGCGGCTCGTCACCGTGCCGTTCGGGGAGATGATCGACCGGCGCACTGGACGGATCCGCGTCCGTTATGTGGACATCCACTCGGAGAACTATCGGACCCATCTTGCCTACATGATCCGCCTCAAACCCGAGGACCTGGAGCCCGGCCGTCTCGCTCTGCTGGCGGAGGCCGGGCATCTTGACGAGGCCGAGTTCAGGAAGCGATTCGGCCCATTGATGGAAAGGAGCGCGTATGTTTCTGGAGCGCATTGACCCCGAGCGGAGTGGACGCTTCGCATTTCTCGCGTACGATCAAGGGCTGGAGCACGGGCCGGAAGATTTTCGCCCCAACCCGCCGAGCCGTTCCCCGAAGTTCATCCTGGAGCTCGCGCGCCAGGGGTACAACGCGGTTGTCTTTCAGCAAGGCACTGCCCTCGTGACGCGTGAGCTGTATCGGGATGTGCCGAGGGTCATCAAGCTGAACGGCAAGGCCAACCTGTATAAGGGCGACCCGTACTCGCCGCTCTTGTGTCCGGTCGATTACGCGGTGCGTCAGCTCGACGCCCGGGCGGTCGGGTACACACTCTACCCCGGCTCCGAGCACGACACGCAGATGATGAAAGAGTTCGCCGAGGTGGTGCGCGATGCGCGAGACCACGGGGTGCCGGTGATCGCGTGGGTCTACCCCCGCGGGAAGGCCATCACCCACGACACGGCCCCCGAGGTCGTGGCGTATGCCGCGCGTATCGCGTTCGAGCTTGGCGCTGACATCGCCAAGGTGAAATGGACCGGAGATCTGGAATCGTTTCGCTGGGTCTGTCAGGCCGCGGCCGAGACGAAGGTCGTGCTCTCCGGCGGGGTAAAGACCGAAGATCCGGCGGCGTTTTTAGCTGTGGTGACCTCGGTCATTCAGGCAGGAGGCGCCGGGGTCGCGGTCGGACGCAATGTCTGGCAGCGGCCGAAAGAGCAAGCGGAGACCATCTCAAAAGAGATCTTGAGGATCGTCGGGAGCCGCAGCGCAACCGGGTGAGCCCGCACGCCGTCTTAACCACACGTCCCTTCCCACTTTTCCGTTCGAGCGCCGGCTTCGCCGGCTCAGCCCTTCCGGGAGGTTCGGAAAGGGGCCACCAGGCCCTCACGTGCATGCAATGCTGATCTTTGCGGGAGCACGGGCGGGCGACAGCCCGGGCGCCCGTGCTGCAATTAGTGATGGCACGCGACACAGTCGACGGGCGCGTTCGTCCTTTGTGTTGCGTTCATCTTGGTATGGCACTCGATGCACCACCCCATGGTGAGTGCCGGAGCAGGCCCGGCAAGGCCTACCAGGTTCCCGAGATCG
>DATEAO010000448.1:0-2345 GCA_035288345.1 Candidatus Methylomirabilota bacterium
CGTAGGTCACCCGCCCGCTGACCTGGAGCGGGGTGTAAAGCGGGGCGCGGGCCACGACCTCGGTCTTGAGCCCGATCGCTTCCATCGCGTCGGTGGTCAGGCGAAGCACGTCCGACCGAGTCGGATGCTGGGCCACGGGCTTGGACGCGGCGGCTTGCAAGCCGCCGGATTCCGAGCATCCCATCACGACCAGAGCGAGCATACCGGCCACGATCATCGGGATGGTCCCCCTCCCGGGCCTACAGAACCGTTCTCTCCACATGAACCTCTCCTTTATCTCGCGTATCTCGCGATCAATATGTGCCGAGGGCACGTTCTATTGGTGCGCTCCAAGCGGCGTCAGCTCTGCTCCCACGGCCCGATCGAGCAGCGACCGACTGACCTGGTACTCGAAGAGGATCTGGTGGGAGCGAAGTCGGGCCTCGTTGAAGGCCCGTTGGGCGTCGAGCAATTGCAGCAGATTCGTGGCCCCTTCCTCGTACAGCGCCTCGGCGATCTTCCGCGACTCCTCGACTCGGGGCAAGAGCCGCGTGCGGACCGCCTCGACCCGTTCGGCGCTCACCCGGAATTGGTTCAGCGCGGATTGGATCTCGGCCCGGATCACCTGGTCCCGTTGGCGCACCCGCGCTTCCGCTTGCATGAGATCGGCTTGGGCCAGCGCGATCCCGCCCTGGTTTCGATTCCAGATGGGAAGGGTGACCCCCAGACCGAGGCCGAAGGTCGAGAGATCGTCGTTGCCTTGAACGCCCCGGCTCTGTTCGGACTGGAACCCGAACGTGAGATTCGGGTAGCGCAGGGCACGATTGAGCTTCACCTCGCTGTCGGCGCGGTTCTGGCGAGCCTGTGCAGCGGCTAGATCGGGGCGATGAACCTCGGCGAGTTCGATGAGGCGGTCCAGACCCAGTTCCGCCTCCCCCGGGGTCGCGTCATCCGAATCCTGATCCAGTGAGCCGATGATCTCGAGCGCATCGACCGGCCCCTCCAGTCCCACCAACAGGGCCAGCCGTGTTTTAGCACCCATCAGTTCGAGGTCGGCCGACGCGACCTCGTCCTCGAATCGAAGCGCCTCGACCTGGGCGCGAATCAGATCCGCTTCCGGGATTTCACCGTGTTGAACGCGCAGGTCGGTGATGGCCACGACGTCGCGGAATCGCACAAGATTAGCCTCGGCAGCCTTCAGATTCGCGTGGGCCAGGAGGGCTTCGTAAAACGTTTTCTTCAGTTCAAAGACCAGCAGACGCACCGTATCCTGAAATTCGGCGCGCGCTTCATCGAGCCCGGCATCGGCGGCGATTCTCCGATGCCGCCGTGTGCCGAACCCCTCGATCGTCTGCTCGATTCGGTGGTACTGGATATTGTTCGTCTCTCGCTCAAATCCTCCGGAGAGGCCCTCCTGGCTAAACTGGTACTCCGGATTGGGGTACGCGGTCGCGAGGAGCCGATTGGCCTCTGCCCGATCGAGGCCGAACCGGCTCACCAGCACATCCACGTTCCGCTCCAGCGCCAACCGGACGGCGCCGTCTAATGTGAGACCGGTCGCGCGCTCCTCCGAGGCTCCGAACGACGGCTCAACCCCACCCGTCGCAAAAAAGATGATTCCCAATCCCGTGACCAACCACAACGCCGATCCGATACGCCGCATCCGAACGCTCCTGGGTGAGTCGATTCCACGCTCGATCCAGACTAAGCGGCGAACAGCGCATGACGCGCGTGGCGCCCGCTCAGTCGAGATCAAACCGTGAGGTCGGTGGTGTTTAGGAGAGAGAAGGGGCCGGGGGAGCGCGGGGCGCGGTCGAACTACCGCTCACCCCTGAGGACTGACGCAAGAGCGGTGGGGGAAACAACGAGGATGGTGCGGGAGGAATCAGCAGTGTCGGCGCAGATGGCGAGAGCAAGAAGACCACCGGCGTGCTCGCGCCAGAGAGAGATCCGATTCCCTGGCCAAGCGCGTGGAGAGCAACGGTCTGGACCAGCGTGAGGCGGGTCCTCCCGGGTTCCGTCGGGGGGTGCGCGGCCTCGTCCGACGAAAAGACCGAGTGCACCATCGGCGGGTGCGCGTGATCACTCGCGTGGGACGGCGCCACCCCCGCGTGGGCGTGAAAAAGCGGGGAGATCGTGAGGGCAACGACAGCGAGCCAGGTGGCCAGATGACGCGTTCGCGCCCGGAAATCAGCGATCATGGGACCGACCATACTACGGGCCGGACGCCCCTGTCAACGCGCCCCGCTTGTTGTGTCTATTCCTCACCATCCACTTTCGCAGCTCTTCCAGCGCGAACATCGCGAGTGCAAAGGGGATGAGGAACACCCAGACCGCCGGGGCGAGCGGGCCCGTGCCGAAGATCA
>DATEAO010000449.1:0-2277 GCA_035288345.1 Candidatus Methylomirabilota bacterium
GGCCTTGCGTGTGCAACCGCCCGTCCGGGAGAAGTCCTCTGTCTCGAGCCCAACAGCAAAGGTCACATCGGTATTCTCGCCGAAGAGCGCGCGGTTGTAGGCAACCCGATCAGCAGGCGAAAGGTTCTTGTAGATTTGCACATTCCGTTCACCCAAGCCTACCTTCGCCGGACTGTAACCCTCGGCAAGCTGCGGGGGTTGACCGGTATACAGCGTCGAAACGCCGAACCCGTACTTGCCGATGAACTCTTCCTCACTGATTCCCGGCAGGTTTTTGTCGGCGGCCATCCCTTTGCGCACCATGTTGTAGTCGGCGGCGACGTATTCGAAGCCCTGTTCGCGCATGCATTTGGAAATCAACGCTTCAACCTTCTCGACGGACTGGACGAGTTGCGCTGGGGTTAGGCCAAACTCCTCTGTACCCATATCCGGCGGAGCCTGGGCGCGCGCGCTGCCGGCAAAGAGGAGCATGACCACGACAGTCACGACGGCCTGAATCATGTTTCTCATGGCATGACTTCTCCTTGGTCGTAGCGGAACAGGGAAATACGTGGGCCCGGGGGATAAGCCAGACCACCCGAGCCCTGGTGAAACCCCACGCGGGCCTCCCCAAAGAATACTCGCATTATTTCTCCGTAGCCAATACCTTCCCCGTCTCCATGTCGATGATGACATCGGTCTCGACCCCGTCTTCTTTCGCAAGCACCTCTACAACGTATCGGTTTGCACCGAGCTTCTTCTCGATGGCTACGCCCGTGACCTCGCCTGGCACTGCCTTCAGTGCGATCTTGACGGCTTCCTCTTCGCTGATCTTCGGGCCCTTGGCTGTGACCTTGGCCGTGGGCTGGGCCGTGGTCAAGTCTTCGAATTTCTTCTCCTGAGCCTCAGGCCGACCACTGAACGGGCCGAGAAAAGTAAGCGTGAGGAGTATCGCCCAAGCCGGCAACGCGACGGCCAATGAATTCTGGCTACGACTATTTAATCTCATGATAACTCTCCAATACTTGCGGATGAAGTTGGCACTTGCCTCTCAAGTCCGATCGCCGCCTCGATGGTCCACGCACTCTTCCTAGAACAACTGTTGGTTGATTCCATGAGATCACACCTCCACTCTTTTTGTGTGGAGATTGTGATGACGCCCAGAATCTTCTTCTACCATAATTATTGTATCACTGCACCTTTCGTAGAAAGCTCAACTGTCGGCCCATGAAGTTTTCTCCATATCAATTCTACCCAATATCCTTATCCATATTGCAAGCCCGAGGGGCGATCTTTACGGCTAGCCCCAAAACGCAAGTACAGGCTGGGCACAACTAACAAATTGAGCACCATGGAAGTGAGAAAGCCACCCATAATGACCACGGCCATCGGGTGATCGATCTCGTTACCGGCAATGTTACCGGCAACCACCAGGGGCACGATGGCCACGAATGTTGTAAGCGCAGTCATCGTGATGGGCGATATCCGTTCCCGTGCCCCGCGCAGGACAAGCCCGGGACCAAAGGTTTCGCCTTCGTAGCGTTCCAGATGCTGATAGTGTTCGATCAGCATGATGCCGTTGCGTGCATTAATCCCCAACACCGTGAGGAATCCAACGAGGGAACCGAGGGAGATGTTGCCGCCACCTACGTACGCGGCCACCACTCCGCCCACCAGGGAGGTGGGCAAGGTCACGAAGGAGAGAGTCGTCAAGCGCCAGTTGCCAAAGGACGCCTGCAGCAGGAGGAAGATCCCGATCGCACTGACGACCGAAATGAGAAGCAAGCGCCCTTGGGCAGCCTGACGCTCCTGGAACTCACCGAGTATCTCCGTGTGGTAGCCGAGGGGGAAGCTGACCTTCTTGAGCCGTTCCTGGACGTCACGCGCTACGGAGCCCAGATCGCGCCCGCTCACGTTCGCCGCGATGTGCATGCGGCGCGAGCTGGCCTCGCGCAACACCACGTTTTGAGTCGGTACTAGCTCCACCCTCGCCAGATCGCCCAGCCGCACGCGCCGGCCGTCCCGCGCGTCCATCAGGAGGTTGCGCACTGGCTCGAAGCTTCTGCGGGCCTCGGGCATGCTCCAGACGTGGACCTCGGTGTTCTTCCCATCCCGCCAGATGTCGCCGGTCTCCTCGCTCGCGATGAAGGCGCCGGCGGCGCGCCGCACGTCTCCGGGCTTGATGCCGTACCGCGACGCGGCGGCGAGATCCACCTGGATCCGGATTTGTGGGATTTCGAGTTGGAAATCGGTGTGCAAGTTGATGATGCCGTCGATCCCGGCCACCAGCGCCTTCAC